>NZ_AJXD01000018.1:0-28542 GCF_000264725.1 Acinetobacter sp. HA
GTCCAATCTGTTTAATTTACCCAAAGATTTACCCGAGGGCGAAGGCATCGACTGGAATGTTGTGATCGTGGATGCCACGGAAATTCCAATCCAAAGGCCTAAAAAAACAGAAGAAAAGCTATAGCGGCAAGAAAAAGACCCATACCTTTAAAGTACAGGCCATGATTCACTACAAAACTCAGCAAATTCTGAGTTTATGTACCAGTCGCGGTGCAGTGCATGATTTCGAGTTGTTAAAACGCAATTTAAACCAGATTCCTTTTGGGGCTTTTATCCTTGCAGATAAAGGCTATCAGGGGATTTATGTGTTGTATCCGAATAGCCTGTTGCCATTAAAAGCCAAAAGACACTGTAAATTGGATCCTGAATTGAAAATCTATAATCAAGAAATCAATAAAAGAAGAATCGGAATTGAGCATGTATTTGGCAGCCTGAAAACCTTCAAAATCCTTGCTGAGCGTTATCGAAATAGAGGTAAAAGGCTTGGTTTGAGATTCAATTTAATCGCTGGAATCTACAACTTGGAACTGAGTAAAAAATGATTTATGAAAGAGGTCTATTTTATTAAAATAATTGAGGAATAAGCTCATTTATAAATTTAAAAAGAATTAAGAAAATAAAAAATAACAATAATATAGGAGATAATAAATAATTTTTTTAGAAGGCAAATAATTTGATCTGCTTCAATAGTTCAATATCTTTCTGCTTCATTCGAGATAAATTAAAAGCCACCTGTTGATAAGAGTTTTTTATCAACTCTTTGATTGGAGATGCATCGAGATTTGGCTCTTCCAATCCTATAATTTAATGTTTTTTATTCATATGCTAACCGGTGCGGATATAAGGGTAAATATCTCGTAGTATTTCTCCATATTCAATTTTCAGCTTAACTGTATACATCACTGCTCTCACTGAACGATTGGGTACAACTGACCTCATGGAGAGAGTGTGATTTTCAGATGCTATTGGGTACAAGGTCATAAGCTTTGAATAATTTAAAGAAAAGTTGTGGATAATTTAAATATTATCCACAGCTTAGTGGAAAGTTGTGAATAAATTAAGATGAACAACTCACCATGACTTCTGGGACATCACTTGGTAAAGGGCCTAAATCTTCAGGCTGTTCGAGTTCTGATTGCTTGGTAAATGGCTGGCCAAGTAACTTGAACAGGCGATCTACTTCTGAGAAGTCATCTGCTTCAGCAAGCTCGATAGCTTTCTGGGCCATATGATTACGCAAAATATAATATGGATTAGCTTTAGTCATTTGCGTATCCAGCTCAGTGGTATCTTGAAACTCGCGAATAGTTTCATACTGGCTCAAGAAACTTTCAAAAGCACGACGGTCTAAGCAATCATCCTTAATGACGTCATACTCTTTATTCTGCAAACGGATAAAGCTTTGCGTGTAGTCCAATTGCTCAGATTGCAAGATACGCAGGAACGCCATGGCACAATCAAAACTGTCTTTATGAAAACCTGGCAAGCCCATTTTCTGATTTAGACCGAGTTTATAGTGCTTAAGGAAAGTCGGCTCGTAATGCTCTAAACAAGCTGCTAAATCCTGCTTCCATTGTTCCCTGTCATAGTCAGTAGGGCAGAGTGGTACAAGATTATTCAGCCATTGCCATAAATTCCAGTGAGCAATACTTGGTTGCTGTTGATAGGTATAACGCCCTTGATAATCCGAATGGTTATTGATCCAGTTCGGGCGGAAACGCTCCATAAATCCATAAGGACCAAAGTCCAGTGTAGAACCAGTGATATTCAGGTTGTCGGTATTCATGACGCCATGAGCAAAGCCGACCAGTTGCCACTTCGCAATCATCACAGCCGTACGTTGAATAACTTTTGTTGCAAACGCCAGAATCGGCTGCTCTGCTTCAAGACATTCTGGATAATGCCACTCCATACATTTCTGGGCAAATTCACTTAAAAGATCAGGTTGATACTGATTGATCCATTCAAAATGACCAAAACGAATATGACAGTCGGAGGTCCGTAACATCATCGCGCCAGGTTCAAGTTTCTCACGCTGAATCCCTTGAGCAGAGGAGGTAAAACCAACAGCATTACTGGAAGCAATACCTAAACAGTTTAGGGCATGGCCTGCAAGATATTCACGAATGACTGAACGTAATACAGCACGACCATCGCCCATGCGGGAATATGGTGTAGATCCGGCACCTTTTAAATGTAGATCAATAGTCTGATTATTTTTATCCAGAATTTGCGCAATCAACAGACCGCGTCCATCACCGAGCTGTCCCGCCCATTGGCCGAACTGATGCCCGGCATATACCATTGCGAGGGGTTCAAATTCAGCGAAAGTTTTCTGACCACTACAAATTTCTATCCATTCAGCTTTGTCCTGTTCCGACCACTGCAGCTGATCAGCCAAAGCCTCATTGAAATGACCTGCTTTAGGTTCTTTTAATGGAACCGGTTGTTGATGATGATAGAGGCGGGGAGGGAGCGTGTTATAACGAGCATTAAAGTGCATAGCAATCAGATTTAACGTATGTTTAGTTCACTATAACAAAGAATGATAACGAAAACTGTTGATCATTTTTGACCAGCTATAAATAGAAAATGCCCCGAATTCGGAGCATTTGTACAGTATCTAAATTATTCAGATACTGGCGTTTTTTTCAGGTTACGAACCAGTAAATTCAAAGTTTCACGGTGATGAGACAGGCGTTGTTCCACCAGCTGGAATTCCATCTTCAACTTGTCATCCATCTGATGGATTCTTTCAGCAACTGCTGCCTTTTTCACTTGAATTTCTTTTTCTTTCAGCTTGGCCCAGTCATTCAGGGTTTGTGTGAAAGCATCATATTCAAGGGCAATCTTGCTTTTGACATTGGCAATGTCTTCATTAACATCATGACCATACACGGCAAGATCTTGCTCGGCATATTTAAACTTCATTGCCAGCTCAGCTTTCTTGATGTTAAAGCTTGGAATACGGCGTAGGTTCTTTGCCAGACCCAGTTTAGAGCAGGTCCAGATTAACCATTTTGTTGGATCATACTGCCACCATTTCACCCCATTACGGTAATCGTACTGGAAAATGTGATGGTAGTTATGATAGCCCTCACCCCAGGTGGCAATTGCTAACCAGAAGTTATCACGTGCTGTATTTTCATCGGTATATGGACGTGAACCCCACATGTGACACAATGAGTTAATGAAGAAAGTCACGTGATGGCTCAGGATCAGACGAACTAGACCACTGAGTAACAATACACCCCAGACATCGCCTACTGCCCAGCCAATAGGAAGCAGAATCGCAGCATGCACAGCAATCACCAGCGGTACATAGTACTTGTGCTGGAACATTACGACTTTGTCATTCTGCAGGTCAGGTGCATTTTTGTAGTTCGGTTCTGCTGCCGGATAATCACGAAGCATCCAGCCTAGGTGCGCATACCAGAAACCATTGTTGATCGAGTATGGATCTTTTTCGACATCATCGACATGGCGGTGATGGGTACGGTGACCTGAGCCCCAGTATAAAATACTATTTTGTACAGCAAATGTACCCATGATCATCAGAATGATTTTTAGTGGTAAAGTCGCTTCATAAGCACGATGTGCCCAAAGACGATGGTAACCCGCTGTAATACCAAGGCTACTGACGCCAAGTAAAACAAACATACTGATCCAGGCAGCAAGACTGAAATCATGGTGATACGCATACAACGGGATCGCAATGACAGCTACGATTGGCAATGCAACCAAAGCAAATACAGCGACCCAGTTAATTGGGGCTTGAGGTAGGGGAGCATTCATCTCCAACAGCACTCCTGGAACCTAGGAAGATGTTTCTGAACCTAGGAAGGTATATCTAAAAGGCCAAATCCTCTAAGCTTTATAGGGGATTGAACTTATGCATATTAACATGGGCAACAGGGTGGCACTAGCTTTATTGCACAGGTGTATTGTACTTATGAGTAACAGAATAATTAAAACGAAATGTGACATTTTTAAGCTGTGATAAGGTGCAGTTTTTAACCATCAAAATTAAGAATTTGACCTGTTACGAAGCAGAAAATTTCTATTTAGTTCATGCGTGTATCAGTATTAGTCATATAAAAATAAGTTCAAAACAAATAGTTCTAAAAATGTATTATCAGTCATGACCATCAGGTCAGTACTTTCATGGAAGCTCTCCATAATGAGTACACTGTTAATAAGATTAGATACAGATGTATAGCAATACGTTTACTCAGCTTTTCACTATCTGATAACTAAAAGAAAACCTCTTAAATCTAAGAGGTGGAGAAAACAAAAAATTTATTATCTTTAGAGTTGTTGCAGCATAAGTTTAGGATAATCAGTAATTAAACCTTGTACACCTAAATCACGTAATTCTTTGGCACGCTCAATATCGTTGACTGTCCATACACTGATATTCAGTTGGGCAGTTTGAGTTGCCTTAATCATTTCTTTGTTGGCCAATTCATTCATCCAACCAATCTGACAACAACCCAGTTTAAGTGCCTGATCAATGGCTTTATGTTTTACATCAGTTTCAATCAATAAACCACGCTTAAACTGTGATTTTTGTTGTTGCAGTGCAGCATGAATTTTGGCATCAAAACTGGTAATAATAGCTGAATGTTCAAAGCCCTGGAGTTGTTGCTGTAATTCCAGGGTGATTTGTTCCGCGGCAGCTTCGGAAGCCACTTCTTTGATTTCGACTTCGATATGATCAAAGTTCTGAATGACATTTAAAGTCTGGTTTAAAAGGGGAGTTGGTTCAACCTGATTCCATTCAGACCATTGTACGGCATGATTATATGGGGACAGTTCTTCACGGCTGCATTCATAAAGATGCTTTTGCTGGCCTGTGGTACGTACAAAATCATCATCATGCATAATAATCAAGGCATTGTCTTTAAGTTGACGTACGTCAAACTCAACCGCGCGAATCCCGATTTCCTGAATATATTGAAATCCACCAAGGGTGTTTTCTGGTGCTTCCCCACGCGCACCACGATGGCCGATTATACGCATGTTGCGATAACCTGAAAAAATAAAGATAAATACATGATGTCGAATAATTATGACGGAACAATGACGATATTCTGCGCCTTTGGCACTTTATTGCAAAGATCGTCGACGCAGATTTTTCTGTGGAGTTTAATAAGTTTTAGCGGTTTTATTAATCAATAGTTTCATTGATATTTTTCTGCCATAGTACTTCAGAACCGCCTTCAGCACGTTGTAAAGTACGTGAAGCTACAAATAACCAGTCTGATAGGCGGTTAAGTAGTTGAATTGAGGTTGCCTGAATATTCTGGTCACGGCTGTGTACAGACATGACACTGCGCTCAGCTCTACGGCAAACAGCGCGCGCCTGATGGGCATAGCTACAAGACAATGAACCAGCCGGCAAAATAAAGTCTTTCAGCATTGGTAAGGCTTCATTCATACGGTCAATATCATTTTCTAAAAAATCAATAGATACCGGTTGAACCAAGTTAAAACCGGGAATACAGACCTCACCACCCAAATCAAACAACCAGTGCTGGATCAGGCTAAGTGATTTGTCCCAAGTCGCTTTATCTTCAATTGGACTTATACTGATCTGGGAGCGTAATACACCAATGGTTGCGTTGAGTTCATCGACATCACCCAAAGCGGTGATACGTAAATCATCCTTGGCAACGCGTGAACCATCACCCAAACCTGTGGTGCCTGAGTCGCCGGTACGGGTATAGATCTTGCTTAAACGGTGGCCCATAATAGATCCTTAAATAATTAAATGCTGTAAATAAAAAGAATCATGCCATAGGCATGACATGATTCTCAAAAGTATTTATTTAAACTGTAGTGAACTTAATATTTGAAAGTAACACCAGCAGAAGCGAGTCGGCCACCATTTAAGTAGTAGTTTCCATAATCTTGATATGAAGTTTTGAATTTAGTGTCGCCCATATTCTGAATATTTGTGAAAAGCTTAACAGATGGATTTAGATTCCAATGAGCATTGAAATCTGCTGTCATATAACCTGGATTATCATGTTTGTAGTCCCAATCTTTGGAACTAGATTTTGCATTTAAAGACAAGCCCAAGCCATAGTTTTCATTCGTCATACCTACAGTTGCAGTAGCATTGTGACGTGGGCGACGAACGAGATCACGATTATCTGAGTCATCTTTAGGTTGAACATAGCTATATGATAGACGTGTATAGAATTGATCAGCTTGCCATTTCAATGCTGATTCAAATCCTGTCAGAATCGCTTTTTTAATGTTTTGATTTTCGCCTGCTTTATAGGTGATCAAGTTTTCAATTTCATTACGATATAAGCTAAATTCAGAGCTAAAACCATGTGAATAATTTTGATTTAAACCAATTTCATATGAAATGCTTTCCTCTGGTTCTAAATTTGGATTACCTGATGAGCTGTATAAATCATTTGCACTTGGTGCTCTAAAAGCAGTACCGATATTGGTATATACACTTGTATCTGATGTAAGTTTATAACGAAGTGCAGCTTGACCTACAGTATGTTCGCCAAACTGCTTATTATCTTCTAAGCGAATACCCAATTGAGTATTCAATTTATCATTATTAAATTGATGTTGAACATAATATCCATTTGAATCTAATGACGTATTATATTCAGTTCCATAACTTAGACTATTAACATCTGATTTGTTAATCGTTCCACCAATTAATATATTTTGATGCGGTGTTAGCTTCCATCGAGCATTCAGGTCATATTCTTGACGTTCATTTAAAGTGTAGTCAATTTCTGAGCCAACATAGGTAGAATTCCAATCACCTGTAATTTCATCTTGTACCCAATTATATATATCAGTTAAATCATTTTGGACAAGGTTGTCTTCAAATTTAGAGTAGCGCGCATTAAGCTCCCACTGATCATTTAATTTGAGTGCACTCTTTGCAGTGAATAATTTATTTTCAAAGTTATGAGAGCGTTGTGCACCATAATCATCGTATTGGCTTGAGCCTTGATTTTCACTGTATTCGATACTTGCGTTGTATTGGGCTTTATCAATGCCTAATTTGGTGGTAAAACCTTTTTGATCAAAACTTGCTTTGGGGGTGTTGGGAATATCTGTGACAATCGTACCATCAGTTTCAAGGCGTTGACCGCGGATTTGAGTATAGATCCCATTTTCTGCTAAATCAGCCCCAACTACAGATTTATACGTTTTATTTTCACCGATTTCGCCTGTAACAAATCCACCCGACTTTTTAGGGGCTTGGGTAATGATTTGAACAACACCGCCAATCGCATCTGAGCCATAAAGTACAGAGGCAGGACCTTTTAATACTTCAACTTGTTTGATATCAGTGGTATCAATAAAAGCCAAAGATGCTGCGTTAGATGTTGCTGTGTTAAGTCGAACACCATCACGTAATACGAGGGTATGATCTGATTCAGTACCACGTAAGAAGATCGATGATTGTTGACCAATACCTCCTGCTTGAACCATGTTGATAGATGCATCATTCTTTAATAGTTCTGGAAGTGATGTAATCGATGATTGCTCAAGAATTGCAGGCTCAATAATCGAGATGCGTGCAGGGACATTTTCAATGTTTTCTGCAGAACGAGTTGCTGTAACCACAATGGTATCTAAAGATGCTTTCGCAACTTTTTGCTCGTTAGCAAAAACAGATGAAGTGGTACCCAACGCAAGTGCGATCGCACCTACCAAGGCAGTAGGTTGACAATGAAGTGACATGTTAAAGCTCCCTACATTCACTTCCCCGTGAATGATTGAGTTATAGAACACAACAAGCAGGTTTCCGGACTTAAATGTGCAAAGCAGCGACTTTGCTGTATATCCACCTTCCCACATCAAGATGCAGTGGTGTAAACCAAAGAGTTTAAATTGATAGACGTTTCATTTTTTACCGTTGCGGGGGCAGTGCTGGATTTACACCAGCTTCCCTAAAGCAGAAAGCTTTGACTTGTTGCAAGTTGAGCGCAGTATAAGTCGAGCATGTTATTTAAACAATCTGAATAAATAAATATCAGATCGAACTTTACGCAAGCTATAAAAATTGCTTTACAATGATTTGCTCAATTTTATAGATCGGCTATGACATTGAGGAAATTTTCGAGCCAAATCAATATGCGAACCCGTGCCAAAATTTGTGGAATTACCCGAGTTGAAGATGTACATGCTGTAGTCAATGCAGGCTGTGATGCGATTGGATTTGTATTTTATCCGCCGAGTCCGCGTAGTGTGACTTTAGCGCACGCTGAAATACTGATTCAGACAGTTCCTGCCTATGTACAGGCAGTGGGATTATTCGTAAATAGCAGTGCCGATGAAATTCAGACTATTTTAAAAACCGTGCCGCTGGATATCCTGCAATTTCATGGTGATGAAACTCCAGAGCAGTGTTGGTCGATAGCCAGACAGGTTGGACGCCGTTGGTACAAAGCCATTCAGGTCAAACCCGGTCTGGATGTAGTAGCTGAAATTCAAAAATATCAGGATGCAGGCGCAAGTGCAGTGCTGTTAGACGCATGGCATCCAGACTTAAAAGGTGGAACAGGGCATAGTTTTGACTGGACCACTTTCCCTAAACTTAATATTCCTTTGATCTTGGCAGGGGGATTAAATCCTGACAATATCGAACAGGCAATTCTCACCACACATGCGTATGCGGTGGATGTGAGCGGCGGTGTCGAGTCCGCAAAAGGTATTAAAGACCAACAACTCATCGAACGCTTTATGCAAGGAGTCCTACGTGGATCAGCAAAATAATGTGATTGACTATACCCAATTCCCTGATGCAAAAGGGCATTTCGGTATTCATGGCGGGCGTTTTGTGTCAGAAACTCTTATGGCAGCTCTGGAAGACCTGGAGAAGCTGTATTTCCGTATGAAAAATGACGAACAGTTTTTGGCAGAATTCGACCGTGACCTCGCTTACTACGTAGGTCGTCCAAGTCCGCTTTATCATGCTGAACGATGGTCGAAAGAGTTGGGTGGTGCGCAAATTTACTTGAAACGTGAAGACTTGAACCATACAGGTTCGCATAAAGTAAATAACACGATTGGTCAGGCGCTGCTGGCAAAACTATCTGGTAAAAAACGTATTATTGCGGAAACTGGTGCAGGTCAGCATGGCGTTGCAACAGCAACCATCGCAGCGCGTTTGGGTCTTGAATGTGTTGTATATATGGGCGCAGATGATGTAAAACGTCAGGCCATGAACGTGTATCGTATGCGTTTGTTGGGTGCAAAAGTTGTTGCAGTAGAAAGTGGCTCTAAGACTTTGAAAGATGCCATGAATGAAGCAATGCGCGATTGGGTGACAAATGTTGATACCACATATTATGCAATCGGGACGGTAGCAGGCCCACACCCGTATCCGCAACTGGTTCGTGATTTCCAGTCGATTATTGGTCGTGAAGCACGCCGTCAGATTCTGGAACAGGCGGGTCGTCTTCCAGATGCTCTGGTTGCTTGTGTCGGTGGCGGTTCAAATGCGATGGGCTTATTCTATCCATTCCTGAATGATCAAGATGTGAAAATGTATGGCGTTGAAGCAGCAGGTCATGGTATCGAAAGTGGTAAGCATTCTGCGCCATTGAATGCTGGTCATGTCGGTGTGCTACACGGTAACCGTACTTATCTGATGTCTGACGAACAAGGTCAGATTATCGAAACGCATTCGATTTCTGCGGGTCTGGATTATCCGGGTGTTGGACCGGAACACAGCTTCCTGAAAGATATGGATCGCGTGAAATACGTACCGATCAATGATGAAGAAGCATTACAAGGTTTCCGTGACCTCACCAAGATCGAAGGTATTATTCCTGCGCTAGAAAGCTCACATGCGATGGCATATGTGACTAAACTTGCTCCAACGATGTCTAAAGACCAGATCATCATTGCCACTGTTTCAGGTCGTGGTGACAAAGACTTGATGACTGTTGCAGGCATTGATGGCGTGGAAATGGTTGAGATGTAAATAATCTCCCTAACCCTCTTTACGAAAGAGGGAATAGCCCTCCTTTAAAAAAGGAGGGTTGGGACGATTTAAAAATCGTATTCAAGCAATTGAGTGCGATTTTTTTATGCAATAAAAATCCTCCTTCTTTGTAAAAGGAGGGGGAGGCAAGGATTGAGAGTTACAGCCTTCTTTTTTAATGCTTACGTATGAGCAGATCGGTTAGACAATATAGATGTTGCCGTAAGGCTGAGGTATAGGGATATATTTGCAGCCATTACAAAATAGTTTTGTTACTTTTGCCGAAACAAAAGTAATGATTTACTAAAGAATCAATATGCCGACTTATAATGAAAATGGGTGTGCGAGAAAAATGCTTCAAAAACTTTTCTGCAGGTAGATATTACTTTGGAAAAGCCCAAAGTAACCAAAGGCTTTTTAATCAGCAGACATTACATCCTGATAATGCTGCTCAATGGGCGACATCCATGTCGCAAAAAAAGTCTCCTATACAGATAATTAAAATTTTGGATCCTCAGAAAAAGAATAAGATTCAAATGAAATCAAATTCTTGCTCACAATTTGGCGATAAACGGTAGAAAAATTTCCTTATCAAGACTAAGGAATTAGCATAATATTGAACACGGCTGTATAAACTCTCCGACTTAGATGGAATGCCTTATATGGATTTAATTCAGGCAAATGGACAACCCCGTTACGGACGTTTCAAAGAGATTCCCAAAAGTATCGATTACAATGCTTACCAGTACAAAACTCCTTATGGCCAGATTGTTGCCGGCTGGCGTAAGCATCTTAAATACAAAAAATTCAAATTCTGTAGCATTCAGCATGAACACTACAGTATTGGCGTAGCGATCGCTGATATTGCCTGGGCAGGGCATGGTTTCTTCTATATCTATGATCATCAGACCAATGAAGTGCGGGAATGGAATGCGATCAATTTTCTGTCACGTCACACTGTTTTAGATGAACAGCCGCTGTTTAATCATAGTTATTTTCATAAATCTCCATACCAGATTGAAATTCAGCATGCCAATGGTGTGCGTTATATCACTGTGACCAAATATGGAGATATAAAGCTGAGTGCCCGGATTTTCTGTGCCGGAACAGATCCACTCAGTATGTGTAGTCCAACAGGTATTAATGGCTGGACTTATACCCAGAAATTAACGACTTTGGGCTGTGAAGGACATTTTGTTAACAAACAAGGGCAGACCATCCAGTTTAATGAACGTACCTTTGCTTCACTGGATGATACCTGTGGTTTTTTGCGTCCCGAAACAGCATGGTTCTGGTTATCCTGTAATTTTTGGGATACCAAGCAGAACCGGATTGGAATTAATCTTGCATCAGGCGTAAATGAAAGCTTTGGCAATGAAAACTGTCTATGGGTTAACGGCAAGATTTATGCCTTGACCGACGTGCTGTTTCAGCAGGAATCAGAAAATCAGTGGAGTATACACTCACTGGATGAGAAGCTAAATTTGCGTGTGACGACGGGCTGGCGCCGTTATGAAAATCTGAATCTGCGTCTGGTCGGTAGCCAGTTTAGCCAATGGCAGGCACGAGTATCCGGGACCATTCAGCAGGATGATCAGGAATATGTATTGCTAGATGAATATGCTTTGCTTGAACAGCATTATGCCAAATGGTAATCATCAGCAAGAAAAAAGCCTTTAGTTAAAGGCTTTTTTATTTTCTTACTTTTATTTTTTTAGTCTTTAGCTGCTCGCCAGAATGCTTCACCAGCCTGAATTGGATCATCGGTTTCACTCAGTGTTTTTACCCAGACGTCGTATTGAGCAATCACAGGATGCTGGCTAGGATGGAAATCCTTTTTAAACCAGTCACGATACTGTTTGCCCATACGGGTCAGCTTGCCTTTTTTACCAAAGAACCATGGCAGGCCGCGAATATTCATCTGCAGACGTTGGCGTGGCGTAAACCCGTCATGCTTTAACATCACATTGGCCCGATAAATGGTAAAGCCGATCATCAATACACTGGTCCATGCTAAGGTGAACTTTCGTAGATTTTCTGGTACATCACCTACTTGTTTCATTACATCAAACGCAACATCACGATGTTCCATTTCCTCGATTGCATGCCAGGCAAATAGAGCTCGCACATAAGGATGCGCTTCTTTCAAGGTGTCTTTATAAGCATAGAAGGTTTCTGCCATCAGCGCAGTCATATGCTCAGCCGCAGCGGTCATGGCAATGTTGTATTGAGGTGAGCGTTTTTCCAGTTCGAATTTGAAAATTCTGTTTAAACGCTGAATGAATTGATCTACTGGCATACCTTGCTGTTTCATGATCTGGTTCATCTTTTCATGGGCAATACCGTGTTGTGCTTCCTGACGGATAAAGTCTGCTACCCGTTTTTGCAGGTCAGGATCGGTAATTTTATCGCGAAATAGGCGTACGCTTTGAATGAAGTAGCGTTCACCATCCGGGAAAGTCAGGCTCAAGGCGTCAAACATACGGGTTAGGAAAGGATCACCGCCAAACCAGAAGCGAGGAATTTCATCAAGTTTAAAGTCAAGATTGGTGCGAACCACCGGCTGTACAGTTGTTTTTAATGGTGCATTCATCTTTTGTCATTCTTGTTGATGTCGATGCTGACAGTATGTCGACTATTACACAAATTGTTTTGACAGTTATTGCCAATTTTTATACATTTTACGCCAAATGAAAATAAAGCTTGTCAAATTGCTGCACTCATAGAGAATTACACATGCAGGACATACGAATATCAAATGGTTATATTCAACTGTGGGCTACGCATCTGCGCAGCCTGAATATAGAACCCCTGCAGGCTGATTTTCTTAAAGATCTAAATACCCCATTGCGCCATTTAATTGACCAGCCTTTTGATACTGAAGTTCCTCTTGAGTTATTAAACACAGTTATCGAAAGAACTCAAACGTATCTACATTGCCCGCAATTAATTTTTGAAATTGTCCAGTCTATTCGTCCGGAGCATTTTGGGGTATTAGGTTATATGGCCTCAAAAAGTAGCAGTATCTCCGAGATGATCGGTTATATCATGCGTTTTCAACGGCTAGTAGTGGATGGTAGTGAGTTTGTCCCTCTGCAGATAAAACAGCATGAACAAAGTATTGAACTTTACTGGGATTTTCTGCATGAGAAATATCAGTTGCTGAATGAATTAACGATTGCAGCGATGGTGCAACTGGGTCGTTATATTTTACAGGATCATCCGCTGGTACTACGTTGTGTTCGGTTAGCTCATGTACCGTTGATGGCGCAACGGCATTATCAGAAATTCTTTGGCGTGGACGTGCGTTTTTCTCAGGCCTATTATAGTTTTGAGCTGGACTTACAAGATTTAAAAATCAAGTCAGAACAGGCTGATCCGATGCTGTTACAGCTGCTCGTCCGCCAGGCTGAAGAAGCCATTGCTACCAAGTCTTCAAATGAATCAATATTACAGCAGGCACGAAAAATTATTGCTGATCAGCTACGTACTGAATATCAAGCAATTAAAATTGAGCAACTGGCACAGCAGCTATGGATGTCATCACGCAGCTTGCAGCGTTATTTAAGCAAGCAGGGCAGTTCCTTTAAAAAGTTGCTGGAACAGGAGCGAATGAAACGCTGTGAGACGCTATTACAGCAGGGACTTAGCCTGACTGAAATTGCTCAGCAGCTGGATTATTCTGATCAATCTGCATTGGCGCGTGCCTATAAAGCTGCAACTGGGCAAACACTTTTACAGGCACGAAAACTCTTCAAAACAAAGGAAGAAAAATAGAAATAAAAAAGCGACCCATAAGGATCGCTGATTTTTACTTTTACTGCTTAAGCATTTGCTTTGAGTCGAGGAAACCTAAACGCAATTGCCAGTACTGCAAAGATCGCTAGAATCCAGCAATAATAAACGCCACCAATCAATTCTACCGGAGACAGCTTGGCAATCGAACAGGCCAGCAATAGCTGTGCGCCATAAGGAATCAGGCCTTGAACTACACAAGAGAAAATATCCATCAAGGCAGCAGACCGTTTTGGATCAACGCCATATTCTTTTGCCACTTCACGTGCCATATCACCAGACAAGATGATCGCCACGGTATTATTGGCCACAAACAGGTTCGAGAAAATTACCAGAAAACTGATACCAATTTCACCGGCACGTTGACGGCCAACTTTAAATAAACGGGTTAGCGCATAGATCCGTTCAATCAGCCAGCGCA
The DNA here is from genome assembly GCF_000264725.1 of Acinetobacter sp. HA. Taxonomy (NCBI): domain Bacteria; kingdom Pseudomonadati; phylum Pseudomonadota; class Gammaproteobacteria; order Moraxellales; family Moraxellaceae; genus Acinetobacter; species Acinetobacter sp. HA. The sequence goes on from NZ_AJXD01000018.1 coordinate 14,196, forward strand.
GGCCACCTTCACGTTGCATAATAGCGGACAAGCCACCGAGGAACATCGATAGCAAAGCGACTTCGAACATTCCCACAAAACCATCATAGATTGAAGTATTTAATTTGAGCAGATCAAATTCGGCGGTGGCAAACAGGCCAAACAAGCCGGAAAGTAGCACCCCAATGGTCAGTACAGCCAGAACGTGTAAACGGCTAAAAGCTAAAACAAAAACCGCAATATAAGGCAGGACTAATAGCCAGTTAAACTCCTTATATTCCACGCCGCTTGTTGTGCTGGTGTGAAAGAAATAAATCGCAATAGTGACAATTGATGCCGGCACCGCAATCCAGACATTGACCCGGAACTTGTCCCGTAGCTGGACTTTCTGGCTGCTGGTTGCTGCAATCGTAGTATCCGAGATCATCGACAGGTTATCACCAAACATGGCACCACCGACGACCGCACCAATGGCATGAATCACGGTAATATCAGTAACCTGAGTAAAGCCGAAAGCAATCGGTGCACAGGCAGCAATCGTTCCCATTGAAGTGCCCATTGCGGTGGCAATGAATGCCGAAATAATAAATAGCATCGGCAAGACAAATTCTGGTGGAATCACCGACAGGCCCATTTGCACGGTGGCATCAACACTGCCAATAGCACTGCTGACACTGGCAAATGCCCCCGCCAGCATAAACACCATGAACATCAGAATCAGGTTAGGATGGCTGGCACCCTTAAGAAATTCTTCAATGCCCTGGTTGAGTTTGCCGCGATACACTAATGCAGCCAAGATAATCGCAGGCAGGGCAGCAACAGGCGCTTTCACCTGATAGAACGCGAACTCGGTTCCAATCATGGTGTGATAAATCCCGCTGCCTAAAAAGATTGTTAAAAATACAATAAGCGGCAACAGTGCAATGGCCCGTGCCTGCACTGTAGCTTCTGAATCAGTCTGCATAGGAGATAGAAAAGTAAAAAAGTGCGCGTAGTATAAAGCAGGTTTTGCAATTTCAGAAAACTTTAAATATATGCGCTAACACCTGTGTTTTTATTCAATTTTTAGTGATAAAAATAAGTTTATCTAAACATTCAATATTTTACAGAATAGCGAAATTAGTCATCTTTGATCATTGAGAAAAAAATCAAAATATTCGTAAATACTGTCTTTCGGGTTGTTCTGAAATCTTCGCGCAGGAAATGAAATACAATACCGCTTCGCTGTGTACTGTTCAATGAACAAAAAATAGCGTTACAATGCGGTGTCTTGTATTTCTACAATAGTCAACGCTTCAAGTTTGAAAACACGTTAAGGAACGCACAACCCTATGTCACGTTTAGCCACACGATTTGGACAACTTAAATCTCAACAGCGTAAAGCTTTAGTTTCTTATGTTATGGCTGGTGACCCGCATCCTGAGGTGACTGTACCTCTGCTCCATCAAATGGTAGATGCCGGTGTCGATGTGATTGAACTGGGTCTTCCATTTTCAGATCCGATGGCTGATGGTCCCGTTATTGCACTTGCTGCTGAACGCGCACTTGCAGGCGGAACCAATACCCTGAATGCTCTGGAAATGGTGAAAGAGTTTCGTCAGAAAGATAACGAAACTCCAGTGGTTCTGATGGGTTATTTAAACCCTGTTGAAGTGATTGGCTATGAAAAGTTCGTGGCTTATGCTCATGAATGTGGAGTCGATGGTGTACTTTTAGTGGATTTGCCACCTGAAGAAGCAGATGATTTGAAAATCGTATTGCAAAAATACGAGATGGATCAAATCTTCCTGCTGGCGCCAACTTCAACCGATACCCGTATTCAGCACGTGGTAAAACAGGCCAGCGGCTTTATTTACTATGTGTCACTAAAAGGGGTGACCGGTGCAGCAACTTTAGATGTATCTGAAGCTGCCGCTCGCATTCAGAAAATTAAGACCGAGACAGATGTTCCTGTTGGCGTTGGTTTTGGTATCAGTGATGCTGCATCTGCGAAAGCGATGGGTGTTGCTGCCGATGCAGTGATTGTAGGAAGTGCGTTCGTGAAGCAGTTTGCAACGCTCGCGCCAGAACAAGCCGTTGTCGAAACGGTGAATAAAGTCAAGGAGCTTCGAGCAGCGCTCGATGAGTTAGTATGAGTCAACCAGTCAAATCAGGCAAAATTCTGAGCCCATCGACCCCATGGACGGAACGTACAGTTCCAGGTATTGATGTTCCTGATGAGCAAACCGCGCTTAAGGCGACGTTTACTGAGCCAACGATTGAGTGTCCAGAATGTCATGCTTTGGTGACACGTACCGCGATGTCATTTAATGCCTATGTTTGTCCACAATGTGATGAACATCTGAGAATGAAGGCACGTGACCGTCTGAACTGGTTCTTTGACCAGGTACAGACAGAAATGGGTCAGGAATTTAAGGCAAAAGATCCATTAAAATTTGTCGACAGCAAAGCCTATCCAGACCGCATGTCGGAAGCGCAGAAAAAAACTGGCGAAACTGAAGCCTTAGTTGTGATGCAAGGCCAGCTGAAAGGCGTAGCAATGATTGCAACTGCTTTTGAATTTGATTTCATGGGTGGTTCAATGGGTACTGTGGTGGGTGACCGTTTTGTGCAAGCTGCTGAACGTGCGATTGAACTGCAACAACCATTGATCTGTTTTGCCGCTTCAGGTGGAGCACGTATGCAGGAAGGCATGTTGTCTTTGATGCAGATGGCTCGTACATCAGCTGCAATCCAGCGTCTGAAAGAAGCAGGTCTGCCATACGTAGTCGTGCTTACCCATCCGGTTTATGGTGGTGTAACCGCATCTCTGGCTATGTTAGGTGATGTGCATATTGCTGAACCGAAAGCAATGATCGGTTTTGCGGGTAAACGTGTCATCGAACAAACAGTACGTGAAAAGCTGGAAGAACCTTTCCAACGTGCAGAATATTTGCTTGATCATGGTGTGATCGACCAAATTGTTCACCGTCATGCATTACGTGATACAGTCTATCGTATTGTCACGAAATTGATGAATTTGCCTTGAACACAGCAGCACCTTTAGCAACAGATTCTTTAGATACATGGCTCGATTATTGGAGCCATGTTCACGTTACGGGTATTGATTTAGGTCTGGAGCGGGTCATTCCAGTCGCTGAAAAGCTGGGCGTTACACAGCCTGAAGCCAAAGTGCTGACCGTTGCTGGAACCAATGGTAAAGGTTCGACCACGACCACATTGGCTGCCATTCTAAATGCGCAAGGTTTGAAGGTGGGCCTGTATCAATCCCCGCATGTGTATCGCTTTAATGAGCGCGTCAAACTACGCGGTATTGAAGTTGAAGATCAGTTGCTGATAGATGCTTTTGTTGAAGTTGATCAGGCTCGCCGCGAATGTGGTTTGAGCTTGTCTTTCTTCGAAGCGACTACACTGGCGGCCTTTGTTATTTTTAAAAATGAAGCGTGTGATGTATGGGTGCTGGAAGTAGGGTTGGGCGGGCGTCTGGACGTGGTCAATGTCGTCAATCCAGACGTTGCAGTGATTACCAATATTGGTCTGGACCATACCGACTGGCTCGGTGATACCATTGAAAAAATTGCCTTTGAAAAAGCCGGTATTATCCGCCCAAATATTCCGGTGGTTTTTGGCGGACAGCAGGACATTCCTCAAGCGATTTTAGATAAGGCAGCCGAATGTACAGCGCCGTTATATGCCATCAATCGTGATTATTTTTATGAAGCCTTTGAAGATGGTGCATCCTGGGGCTTTGCATCTTCTGGGACAACACTGAAACTTCCGACAGGTTCATTGGCACTGGATAATATCTCGACAGCTGTTGCAGCAATTCTGGTGAGTGGTCTGGAAGTCAGTCAGGAAGCCATTGCACAAGGAATTCAGACGGCAAAATTGCCAGGTCGTTTTGAGATTCGTGAAATTACAAATAAAACTGTGATATTTGATGCCGGGCATAATCCGCATGGAGTCGAATTCCTGTTAAAACAGTTAAGTCACTATTTAAATCATCATGCGCAGATTTCGGAAGTAGTCTGTGTCTTTTCGATGTTAGGTGATAAAGATATAAATTCTGTAGTCGGGTTATTGAAAGACAGTATCCGATTATGGAAAATTGCACCGTTAAATGTTCCACGTGCAGCAGAGCTGTCGGTATTGACTGATGCTTTAGCCGGGCAAGCGGTGGAAACCTATAACAATGTTAAATTAGCTTTTCAATCAGCGCTGGATGAAACGAATAATAATCAGCTGATCTTGGTGTGTGGTTCATTTCATACGTTAGAAGCGGTATGGGAGTATTTGGAAGAATGTCAATGAATAACAAACAACGCTGGATGGGAGGCGTTGTTTTATTAGGTGGTGGTGTTTTATTGGCAGCATTACTCCTGAAAGGCAAAGCAGAAATTGATCATCATAGTGTGAATGTGCCGGAACAGCCGGCTCAGGTAGAAAGTCGGGATGTAGGTGGTCCGAGTTCATTGACGGTAGATGTTGAAACTGAAAAACGTCTTCTGGAGCAGCAGCGCCGTGACCGTGAAAAGGCCGTAGCTGAGCAGGAAGCACGTGCAGCAGAATTCCTGGCGATGCAACAGCAGGCTGAAGCGGATGCAGCACGTAAGGCTGCTGAAGAATATGCTGCCCTAAATGCACACCGTATGGGCCAGCAAAGCTCAGACAATATTCCGCCAGAACTGGTAGAAGATGAACAGGCCAAACAGAAACGTTTAGCCGAAGACAAAGCGGCCGCGCAAAAAAGGCTTGAGCAGCAGAATTTAACCCAGCAGCAACATTCTTCTGATGCTGTGAAGAAAGAAGCTGAGCGTAAAGCTGCAGAGGAAAAGCGCAAGGCAGAAGAGCGTAAAGCGGCTGAGAAGAAAGAGGCTGAGCGCAAGGCTGCTGAAGAAAAACGTAAGGCGGAAGAAAAGCGTAAAGCCGAACAGCAGAAAGCAGAAGAACAGCGTAAAGCGGCTGAGAAGAAAGAGGCTGAACAAAAAACTGCCGAAGAGAAACGTAAGGCTGAGGAAAAACGTAAAGCTGAAGAAGCCACGAAAAAGGCTGAAGCTGAAAAAGCACGTAAGTTGCTGGAAGGCGAAGATGACAAGCAGTGGATGGTTCAGGTGGCACTGGCTGCCAATGAAGCCAATGCTGATGCGATTGCAGCAAAACTGCGTGCCAAAGGCTATAAGGTGACCAAGAGTCCAACCTCAAAAGGAATACGGATTATGGTGGGTCCATCGAAAGACCGTGAAGCAGCTGATGCGATCCGTAAGAAAATCGCCTCTGATGCCAGTCTGAACATGAAATCAGCCTGGGTTAACGATTGGGTACCTTTAGATAAACGTTAATTTAAGTCTGCTTTAAACAGATGGATCCGTGAGTTGCTCTCGGATCCATTTTACATTTTCAGGGGTAAATAATTTTTCAATATTGCGCCAGATACTGTGAAAACCATAACCGCCATGTTTCATTTCTTTTACCGCATTATCAATACTCCAGTTCTGAAAAATAATCCGGTACATGGCTACACTGGCACCGGTACGATCAGAACCGTGATAGCAGTGTAATAATACCTTTTCATTATTTTGCCGTGCCTGCTGAATCAGCTGCATCACCTTGAGTAAATCTCCACGTTGCATAGCCCAGGTATGAATGGGTATATGTCTCAGCTTGAGATTTTCATTGTCGAGTATTTCCGAATCTTTATCACGTGAACGCAGGTTAATGACCACATCAATGTCATACTGTTTCAACAAAGGCTTCAGTTCATGGCTGGGCTGTTCACTGCGATAGAGTTCATTACTAATCTGATAGAAATTATATTGTTGATGAATTTCCTGTCCCCAATGCGCAGGACGCTGATATTCTGGTAAGGCAGGTGTAGTCATACAACCAGCTAAGGCAAAGATAGAAACGATAAAAAATGAATAATAATTTTTCATGGTGCTCTGAATTGTAGTTTTAATCACTATTTTAAACAGAATAAAACTTTTCACAAAGAAAAAGCCTGTCTGAAGACAGGCTTAATAGAAAGCTCGATAACCCGGCTCGTCAATGGGTCTTAATCAAAACATGGAAATGAATATTTATGATTTTGACTATCTTCATTTCCATGGTGGAGAGTTGATTACAGCTTAATTTTAGTTTAATGAGCAACTCGGCTTTAGTTTACCGCTTGAAGCATGGCTTCTCGTCTGCATGCGGAATATATTCCTCAGGACGGAGCATGGTTTCTATTTGGAAACTACGCGCTTCGCTTGTCTTGCGAAAAACTAAAGCGACGCTTTAGTTTTAACTCGAAGCATAGCTTCTCGTCTTGTGTTCAGGCAAAGCAGTGCCTTGCTGATCCTTTACTACGCACTTCGTTTGTCTTGCGCAAAATTAAAAAGGAGTCCTTTTAATTTTGCTCAGGCTGGGGCGTTAAACGCAGGTAAGGAGTTACTGCCTTATAACCTTTAGGGAAGCGCTGTTTGATTTCTTCCTCGTCTTTCAATGAAGGAACAATCACTACATCATCGCCCTGTTGCCAGTTTGCAGGTGTTGCCACTTTATGGTTATCAGTCAACTGAAGTGAATCAACCACACGTAGAATTTCGTGGAAATTACGACCAGTCGATGCGGGGTAAGTGATGATTAGACGCACTTTCTTGTTCGGATCAATGATCACCAGAGAACGTACGGTCAGTGTTTCACTGGCATTCGGATGAATGAAATCATATAGAGTAGATACCTTACGGTCCTGATCTGCAATGATCGGAAAATTCACGCTGGTATTTTGAGTTTCATTAATGTCTTTGATCCAGCCATGATGTGAATCCACATCATCTACGGATAAGGCGATAGCTTTTACACCACGCTTTTCAAATTCATCTTTAAGCTTTGCGGTAAAGCCAAGTTCAGTGGTACATACTGGCGTATAATCCGCTGGATGCGAGAACAGAATGCCCCAGCTATTACCTAAAAAGTCATAGAAATTAATTAGACCTTCGCTTGATTGTTGTTCAAAGTTCGGTGCGGTATCGCCTAAACGTAAAGTCATGATATGTGCCTCAAAATTCTGTTATTGGTTTGGATAAAACTAATATGAACCAGTTTTTTTATAATTAAAAATAGTGTTTTTAGCTTTTCTTATGAGCAAAAGTGCATAAAGATAAAATCCATCTATCTGCTTTTGAATCAAACAGCCATGCATTTTACTATATTGCGTGTTCAAAATTTGCTACATTACGTTGCCTTAGATCTCCGGGCTGGAAGCTGGAATAAGGTTTTTTTATTAAAACCCTTGTAGTTCAAATTTCTAGCACCATAATAAACGACTAAGAACATATTCATTTGACAAGCAAGATTTAGAGAGTCTATTCATGTTGGCAAGTCTGATCGGAGGAATCTTCGGTACCAAAAATGAGCGCGAACTCAAACGCATGCGTAAAATCGTAGACAAGATTAATGCGCTCGAGCCGACGATATCAGCCCTAAGCGATGCAGACTTATCTGCAAAAACTGAAGAATTCAAACAACGATATAATAACGGCGAAAGTCTAGATAAATTACTCCCTGAAGCGTTTGCGGTCTGCCGTGAAGCAGGTAAACGTATTATGGGAATGCGTCATTACGACGTACAGCTGATCGGTGGTATTACCCTGCATGAAGGCAAAATTGCCGAGATGCGTACCGGTGAAGGTAAAACCCTAATGGGTACCTTGGCCTGTTATCTGAATGCTTTAAGTGGTCAGGGCGTACATGTCATTACTGTGAACGATTACTTGGCACAGCGTGATGCTGAGTTAAACCGTCCATTATTCGAATTCTTGGGTTTGAGCATTGGTATCATTTACTCCATGCAAAACCCGGCAGAAAAAGCTGAAGCTTATAAAGCTGATATCACGTACGGTACCAATAACGAATTCGGTTTTGACTATCTGCGTGACAACATGGTGTTCTCACTGGCAGAGAAAAAGCAGCGTGGTCTGACTTATGCGATTATCGATGAGGTCGATTCGATCCTGATCGATGAAGCACGTACACCATTGATCATTTCTGGTCAAAGTGAAGACTCTTCTCAGCTTTATTCTGCAATCAATAGCATTCCACCAAAATTACACCCGCAAAAAGAAGAGAAAGTGCCGGATGGCGGTCATTTCTGGATTGATGAAAAACAGCGTTCTGTAGAAATCACCGAAACCGGTTTTGAATTTGTTGAAAATGAACTGATTTCTATGGGTTTGCTAGCTGAAGGCGAGAGTCTGTATTCAGCATCTAACTTGAATCTTGTGCATCACGTGACTGCGGCAATTCGTGCACATTACCTGTATCAACGCAATGTGCATTACATCATCCATGAAGGTGAAGTCATCATTGTTGATGAGAACACTGGTCGTACCATGCCGGGCCGTCGCTGGTCTGAAGGTCTCCATCAAGCGGTAGAAGCGAAAGAGGGTCTGGAAATCCAGCCTGAAAACCAGACGCTTGCAACGACAACTTTCCAGAACTATTTCCGTCTTTATAAAAAACTGTCTGGTATGACCGGTACAGCGGATACTGAAGCTGCGGAAATGAAAGAAATTTATGGTCTGGATGTGGTGCTGATTCCAACCCACCGTCCAATGATCCGTAATGACCAGAATGACTTGATTTACCTGAATCGTGAAGGTAAATACAACGCGATTATTCAGGAGATTCAACGTGTTCATGAAGCTGGTGTAGCACCGATTCTAATTGGTACTGCGACTATCGAAGCTTCTGAAATTCTTTCTGACAAATTGCGAGAAGCGGGCATTCAGCACGAAGTTCTGAATGCAAAACAGCACGAACGTGAAGCAGATATTATTGCCCAAGCTGGTGCACCACGTGCAGTAACCATTGCAACAAACATGGCAGGTCGTGGTACCGATATTTTGCTGGGCGGTAACTGGAAAGCCAAACTCGCTAAAATTGAAAATCCAACAGCTGAAGATGAAGCTCGCTTGAGAGCTGAATGGGAAGAGAACCATGAAGCCGTATTAGCATCAGGTGGCTTGCATATTATTGGTTCTGAGCGTCACGAATCGCGTCGTATCGATAACCAGTTGCGTGGTCGTGCTGGTCGTCAAGGCGACCCGGGGGTATCCCGTTTCTATCTGTCACTTGAAGATGACTTGATGCGTATCTTCGCAGGTGACCGTATCATTGCCATGATGCGTGCCATGGGTCTGCAAGAAGATGAAGCGATTGAGCACAAGATGGTATCGCGCTCGATTGAAAATGCACAGCGTAAAGTTGAAGCGCGTAACTTTGATATTCGTAAAAACCTGTTGAAATACGATGACGTAAATAACGAACAGCGTAAGATCATTTATTCTCAACGCGATGATATTCTGGCTGAAAGCTCGCTACAAGATTACATCGAAGAAATGATCCGCGATGTCATGAAGGGCATGATTGCCAACTATGTTCCGCCAGAATCTATTCATGACCAGTGGGATATTGAAGGTCTAGAACAGGCATTGAAAGAAGACCTGAACTTCGAATTACCAATAGGTCAATGGTTAGAACAGGACCGTCGTCTGGATGAAGAAGGTCTGGTTGAACGTATTACCGATGAAGTGATTAATCGCTACCGCGAACGTCGTGAACAGATGGGTGCTGAATCTGCAGCAACTTTGGAACGTCACTTCCTGTTGAATTCTCTGGATCGTCATTGGAAAGAGCATCTGGCTGCGATGGATTACCTGCGTCAAGGTATTCATCTACGTGGTTATGCACAGAAAAATCCGGAACAGGAATACAAGAAAGAAGCGTACAACCTGTTTGTGAATATGCTGGGTGTGATCAAATCTGATGTGGTGATGGACCTGTCCCGTATCCATGTACCAACTACTGAAGAACTGGCTGAGATGGAAGCACAGCAACAGGCTCAGGCTGAAGCAATGCGTATCCAGTTGTCTCATCAGGAATTTGACAGTCTGCTGGAGGGTGGGGAAGAAGATCATACCCTGCAAAATGCCAATACAACTTCAGTTGCACCGGTATTTGAAGCGCCTGCAAGCCGTAATGCCCCGTGTCCATGTGGTTCAGGTCTGAAATACAAACAGTGTCACGGTAAAATTTAAGTGATATAAAAAAATCAGAGCTCCAGAACTCTGATTTTTATATGTGAAAAAGTTTTTCAAAAGCACATTTTGAATTGCAGTCCATAACATTAAGTGTTATTTAGTTGCTCATTGGACATCAAATTGCGGACAGACAATGAAAAAAGTATTAAAACCGTTGATGATTGCTGCTTTGGCAATCCCTACATTAAGTTTTGCAGCTTCAGAAACCACAACTGTAGATAAAGTCAAACAAGCTATTGGCCCAACGACTGCACCTGTTCAGGTAGATGCAAGCGGTCAGGTGACTGTGGAAAGCCCTCGTACAGGTATTCGTTATACCTTTGCCAATCCGAACCGTCCGATTGTACTACAAACTGCTGCAATTACTGCTGCCAATGCAGCCAATGCTGATCGTATTGTGGCATCTAATCCGGCATTGTCTGCGACTAGTCAGCAACAGGCGAAACAAGCATTGCTAAATGAAGCTGCCCAGCTGGCAAAAAAACTAAGTTTTGCTGAGCTCAATAAAACCAGTCACTATGACTGGTTTTTTATTGTGAAAAACCATAAGAAAAGTGAGCATCTATCAGGCTTTGGCTCGATTTTTTGTCTCAGATCAACTAAGCTGTATTTTTCTAAAACTTCAATATTGGACATTTTAAAATGGCAGTTGGTGACGTATCTATGCCACAGATGCATGTGGTGAAAGGGGTAAAAATTGGTTCGGCAGAAGCGTATGTGCGCTATCAGAACCGACGTGACCTGGTGATATTTGAACTGGCTGAAGGCTCCAATGTTGCAGGGGTATTTACCCAAAATGCTTTTTGTGCAGCACCGGTTCATGTGTCTAAGGCACATTTGACAGTAGGCAATCCACGTTATTTAGTGATTAACACGGGTAATGCAAATGCTGGTACAGGCCCAACCGGTATGGCAAATGCAGAAGCAACTTGTGCAAAGCTTGCTGAGCTTGCTGGCGTAAAACCAGAGCAAGTGCTTCCATTCTCAACAGGTGTGATTGGTGAGCAACTACCAATGGAGCGCCTATTGAGCGGTTTACAGCCAGCACTAGACTCATTGAGTGATGATGCGTGGGGAGATGCAGCGACCGGGATCATGACCACAGACACCACACCAAAAGGTGCTTCTGAACAGTTTGAAATGGATGGCATCACCTATACCATGACTGGTATTTCTAAAGGTGCGGGCATGATTCGTCCGAATATGGCGACCATGTTAGGGTATGTAGCCACCGATGTACCGATTAGCCGTGAACTGGTTCAACAGTTGCTATCTACAACAGTGAACATGTCATTCAACCGTATTACCATTGATGGCGATACTTCAACCAATGACTCTTGTATTTTTATTGCGACTGGACAGGCGGGCGGTGCTGAAATTAGCTCTACTGAAGATCCACGTTATGCAGTAGTTCTTGAAGTACTTGCACGTACCATGAAACGTTTGGCTCAATTGATCGTACGTGATGGTGAAGGTGCGACTAAATTCATCACTGTGGCAGTTGAAGGTGGGGCGAATACACAAGAATGTTGTGATATTGCCTATAGTATTGCCCATTCTCCGCTAGTGAAAACAGCGATCTTTGCTTCTGATCCAAACTGGGGGCGTATCCTGGCTGCGATTGGGTATGCTGGTGTGGCAAACTTAGACGTTGCAAAAATTCAGGTTTGGTTAGATGATGTACAAATCTGTAAAGATGGTGGTGCAGCGGCGGACTACACGGAAGAAGCTGGTGCGCGAGTGATGTCTCAGGCAGAAATGACTATTCGTGTTGACCTTGGACGAGGTACAGCGAAAGATACGGTTTATACCTGTGACCTGTCTTATGACTATGTCCGAATCAATGCGGACTATCGTTCATAATGCTGATTTAATTCAAAAGCCTCCGTCTGGAGGCTTTTTTATACTTTTAAAATTTTTATTGAATGGTCAAAAAAAGGCATATTGCCAAAACTGACCGGTATGTGATGTAGGGTGGATGTCTGGCGTAAGGCAGGCATATAGGAAAAGAGAAGATGTTGTTATGAATGATGCAACCAAACTGATAGCCAATGAAGCCAAATCAATTGTGCAGGCACATTTGGACCGCCTGGGTGAGACGAAAGAGCATCAGTTAAGTGAACAGGCCAAGCAGGAAAAGTTTGCACAGATCCAGGCAGAGCTTAAAAAGCGTGATGCTGTACTGGTCGCACATTATTACTGCGATCCTGAAGTTCAGGAACTGGCAGAACTCACCGGTGGTTGTGTGTCTGATTCATTGGAAATGGCTCGTTTTGGTCGCGATCATCCAGCGTCTACTTTGGTCGTCGCTGGTGTAAAATTTATGGGGGAAACTTCAAAAATTTTATCACCGAATAAAACTGTACTTATGCCAACATTAGAAGCGACCTGTTCACTGGATCTCGGCTGTCCTGTCGATGAATTTACCAAGTTTTGCGATGCTCATCCTGATCATACTGTAGTGGTTTATGCCAATACTTCGGCAGCTGTAAAAGCACGTGCGGACTGGGTGGTGACGTCAAGCTGTGCAGTAGAAATTATCGAGCATTTAGATAGCTTAGGTGAAAAAATCATTTGGGCGCCAGATCAGCATCTTGGTCGTTATATTCAAAAGAAAACCGGTGCCGATATGTTGCTATGGGATGGTGCGTGCATTGTGCATGAAGAATTCCGGTCACGTGGCATTGCCAATATGAAAGCGTTGTATCCAGATGCTGCGGTACTGGTACATCCTGAATCCCCTATGTCTGTAGTTGAAATTGCAGATGCTGTTGGAAGTACCTCGCAACTCATTAAAGCTGCTCAGACTTTGCCTAATGAGCGACTAATTGTGGCAACAGATCGCGGTATATTCTACAAAATGCAGCAGGCTGTACCTGACAAGATCCTGATTGAAGCACCAACTGCTGGCGAGGGAGCTACCTGCCGCTCATGTGCGCATTGTCCTTGGATGGCGATGAATGAACTTGATGGTATTCTGCATGTGTTGCAACATGGTGATCAGGAAATTCATGTCGATCCTGCTTTGGCACAACGGGCAAAATTACCACTTGACCGGATGTTGGACTTTAGTGCCAGTCTAAAACGTTAGAATTTGTATAAAAAATGTCTGAAATGCTTGATAAATATACGCTTGAAGCGATTTTTTGATTTTTTTTAAATATAGGTGTTGACGTCTTTGGGCGTCGCGCCTAGAATGCACACCGTACCAAGCGATTAGCTTGATACGAAAGCTGAGATGAATCGGAGCATAGCACAGCCTGGTAGTGCACCTGGTTTGGGACCAGGGGGTCGTAGGTTCGAATCCTACTGCTCCGACCAATTCTTCAAGGCGGATGATAAGTATCATCGGTAAAGCGCTTGTAGCTCAGTTGGATAGAGCATCCGCCTTCTAAGCGGATGGTCACAGGTTCGAATCCTGTCAGGCGCGCCATTTGGTTGCCTGGTATTTTAGAATCAAAATGATGGTGGATGTAGCTCAGTTGGTAGAGCCCTGGATTGTGATTCCAGTTGTCGCGGGTTCGAATCCCGTCATTCACCCCAACTTTTAAAGTTGAAATCGGAGCATAGCACAGCCTGGTAGTGCACCTGGTTTGGGACCAGGGGGTCGTAGGTTCGAATCCTACTGCTCCGACCATCTCCTTAAAGATGGTCGAGATAAAAGATACCGCGTTAAGCGGTTTTTTTATGCCTGAAATTTAATAATCTAAATAAAATTAGAATGAGTTCTTAAATTACTTCTCAATTAGATTAGTTGTTTCTTTAAATATTCTGCTTTGTGTATTGGGATAACTCTGCTTTGGTCTGATGTGATCACTGATCCAGATTGCTGGCCCTATAACATAACCATAAATAATAACGATGCTGAAACCATTATTGCGACGCTACTTATTGAAAATAACGAGCTTGAAGTAATTATCTATATTTCGCTAAAAGATATTTATCGGGGTTTTTCTTGAGGATATGTTTTAAAAGTATGAAAAATTATTTTTTGAAATGATAAGAATGAGCGGCTGCTAAAATAAAAGATAATGAATATTTAAATAAAAATTATATGAAGAGTAATCAGTTTATATGCAGATTTAGAAAGGTAATGAAGCTTTTTATAAGAAAGACAAAGAAAATATCAAGTAATGTGCCCGATTCTGTACCATTTTTAGTCAAAAGATAGAGAAAAACTGGTTTTTTGTAGAATAAATAAACAGACGGTGCTTTTTGTTGAAAAAGAGGGTTGCACGTGGAGTGAAATACTGTAGAATGCACATCCATCGGCGGTGATGAAGATT
>NZ_AJXD01000019.1:0-27100 GCF_000264725.1 Acinetobacter sp. HA
GCATGTATTTGGCAGCCTGAAAACCTTCAAAATCCTTGCTGAGCGTTATCGAAATAGAGGTAAAAGGCTTGGTTTGAGATTCAATTTAATCGCTGGAATCTACAACTTGGAACTGAGCAAAAAATGATTTATGAAAGAGGTCCATTGCAGAATAAGCCTTTAGAAATAGGTTTGTGCAACGAAACCCATTCAAACTCGTGGCTTCCAAAATTTGCCTCACATGACAGAAGCAAAAAATTCAGATGGTAGGTGTTCATCTAAAAATGGAAACATTTTTGTCGTCATTCTTGCTACCTATTCGCTACCTTTTTATTTTAATTAAAAAAACCCCTTACGATTAATGCACGTAAGAGGTTGATTTATATGGTGGGCCCAGACAGACTTGAACTGTCGACCAACGGATTATGAGTCCGCTGCTCTAACCAACTGAGCTATAGGCCCTATATGCTGAAAACCTTATTTATCAATAGGTTTAGGCGACAAGAATACTAGCTAAGATTTTTTTAAAAGACAAGCCTTTTTATGCCCACTTGCACACTTCATCAGCAATTATAAATTAGAAAAAATAGACACTTTGGAAATTCCTCATACTTTAGAAGGCTCTCATAGTCATTCAGAAGGAAAATTTCCATTTCTTTACAAAACAGAGCTGCTATCAAAATATATTTAAAAATTAACTCTCAACTATGCTTTTATACTTTTTATATATAATTATTTACATACTTTGAATGGCTGAATTAATTTTTATATCCGGATCAATTCAGCTATGAAATTAATTAAAAGCTTAAGCTTCGTGCTCCAAATTCTCTTTTTTGCGCATATCCAGATAAATTTCGATCAAAGACCATACAACAATGAGTGCAAAAATGAACAATGAACCGTACCGGGTTTGTCGGAGAGTCAATATTCTGAGAGACTATCCCGATGACAAAATTAAAATATACCCCTGAAATCAGAGAAAGAGCAGTTCAATTATTGATTGAATCTGAAAAAGATTATCCATCGAATTGGGCAGCAGTTTCCGCAATTGCGCCTAAGATTGGTTGTACTCCTGAAACACTTCGTGCCTGGCATCAAAAGCATTTAGATCAGCAAAATCCTATTAAAGTACAACAGATATCTGATCAAGAAAAAATGAAGCAAATGGAACGTGAAATTAAAGAATTAAAGCGTGCCAATGAAATTCTACGTAAAGCAGCCGCTTTTTTCGCCCAGGCGGAGCTCGACCGCCCACACAAATAATGGTGGATTTCATCCATAACAATAAAGACTTATATGGTGTTGATGCGATTTCTAGGATTTTACCGATCGCAGCTTCAACCTATTACCGGACTCTAGATCTCTGCGAAAATCCAGAACATCGAGCAAAGCGAGATTTACATGATTTGCATCATGCTGAGGAGATTAAACGAATTTGGAAGGAAAGTTCAGGTCGGTATGGTGTACGTAAAGTCTGGCAAAAACTGAAACGTGAAGGCTATATTATTGCACGCTGTACTGTTGCTCGATTAATGAAAAAGTTAGGTATACAAGGTGTTTGGCGAGGTAAGAACAAACAAACCACCCGTAGCCGAGATGACCAAAAACGAGCACCTGACTTGGTGAAACGGAATTTTAGAGCTGATCAGCCTAATCACTTGTGGGTTGCTGACTTTACCTATATTCAAACAAATTCAGGCTGGGTCTATACCGCCTTTATTATTGATGTGTTCTCACGAGCAATTGTTGGATGGAAAGTATCTACACGGATGAATACAGATATGGTACTCGATGCACTTGAGCAAGCATTGCACGATCGAGGCATGCCAAAGAATGTGATTCATCATTCCGATAGAGGTGTTCAATATCTTTCTATTCGCTATACCAATCGTTTAGAAGCTGCAAATTTACGAGCATCAGTCGGTACGACTGGTGATTCATACGATAATGCTCTGGCTGAAACGGTGAATGGCTTATACAAAACAGAGGTGATTGAATATTTAAAAGCAGATTGGCAAGGTTTAGCAGATGTACAACTTGCGACACTAAACTGGGTAGATTGGTTCAATAAAAAGCGTGTACACAGTGCACTGGGTTATGTATCGCCTTTTGAGTTTGAAGCAATGTACTATGATAAGATTAACCCGTTAGGTCAGGTGGCCTAACTTAAATAAAAAAGTCTCCGACAAACCCGGTACGGTTCACAATGAGAGCACCAAAGCCGTTAAGTAAGTCATTCTTTATCCTCTCTCGCGAACATGATTGGAAGTGTCTTAAAGCCGAAACATATCCTTGGGCTTCGACAAAAGTCTAATAACTATTTTTAGTACTGAACAGCCATTTTTTAGCATTTTTAAGAGTATTTTTATCTCTTATAAGACGTTTAACTAATTAAAATTAATTTTGTTATTGTTTTTAGATCTTAATTAGCCCTTACTCTATATATTTATTCACTTGCTTTTTGAATGTATTTAAGGCTTTTAAATTAATTCCACTTGACGAAATATAAGAACAAGCACAAATTATGTTTTTTTCACACACTCCATCCCCTATGTTTAAGAAATTCATTGGCGAATCTGCGTTTAAACTTGCAGGCTGGCAATATCACGTTGAACCAAATGTGCTTGAAGACAAGCAAGTGATTGTGGGCTTTGAGCATACTTCAATGATGGATGCCGTGCTTTCTCTGGCCTTATTTCAGATATACGACATCAAAATTCATACTTTGATTAAAAAAGAATTATTTAAAGGTCCATTTAAGCCATTATTAGAAAACATTGGCGGTATTCCGGTAGATCGTAAATCGAGCAAGGATATTGTGACCCAGATGGTTGAACTTTTTCAGAGTAATGAAAAATTCAATCTGGTGATTGCACCTGAAGCGACTCGTGCCAAAAATGGTGAAGAGCGTCGACCAATTCGTACCGGTTTTTGGCATATTGCCAAAGCAGCAAATGTGCCGATTGTACTCATGTATGCCAACTCTAAAACCAAACAGGGTGGCATTTTCGGAAAAATTTATCCAACAGACCTTGAACATGACCTGGCTTTAATGAAACAGCTTTATAAAGACAATGTCGGTCTGGATATCGTGATTCCTGAAAAAAAATAATATATGTCCATGAGATGTTATGCATGACCTAACATCTCATTTCTTCTTCTCCTTCTATCCTCTTTTCCACAATAAACATTTTTTATTTTTAAACTAAATTATTACCTTTAATCCCCGAATAAATTTCTCAGTGCGTCTATTTTTTTGTCATTATCGTTAAATCTAAAAACCAGGCTCTTTTTTTAAAAAAAGCCCTTATGGTAGAATTTGCCCAATTCGATAGGCATACAGCCAATCTACAAGGAGCATATTTCGCATGGCGGGTCATTCCAAGTGGGCCAATATTAAGCATCGTAAAGCAAAACAAGATGCTAGCCGCGGTAAACTTTTTACCAAATATATTCGTGAATTAACTACTGCTGCAAAACTCGGCGGACCAGATGCGGGTAGCAACCCACGTTTACGTGCTGTTGTCGAAAAAGCATTGTCTGTAAATATGACACGTGATGTGATCAACCGTGCGATTCAACGTGGCGCAGGCGGCGAAGATAACGACGATCTTAAAGAAGTAACTTATGAAGGTTATGGCGTAGGTGGTGTTGCCGTAATTGTAGAAACAATGACAGACAACCTGAACCGCACTGTACCTGACGTACGTCACTGCTTCTCTAAAACTGATGGTAACTTAGGGACCAATGGTTCAGTTGCATTCCTGTTCACCAAACGTGGTGAGATTACTTTTGAAGATGTGTCTTTAGAAGATCAAATCATGGAGGTCGCTCTTGAAGCTGGTGCTGAAGACATCGAAGTTGATGAAGATGAAATCCTGGTCATTACTACACCAGAAAGCTTCGGTACAGTTCAGGATGCTTTAGCTGCTGCAGGTTTAAAATCTGATAATGCTGAAGTTGTGATGAGCCCTTCTACCAAAGCTGAAATCACGGATATAGATCAAGCGAAAAAAATCATGAAAATGATTGATATGCTTGAAGATCTGGACGATGTTCAAAACGTTTATACCAACGTTGAATTCTCTGAAGAAGTATTGGCTCAGCTAGACGCTTAATCTTCAGGAAAACAAAAACGCA
This sequence comes from Acinetobacter sp. HA, assembly GCF_000264725.1. Taxonomy (NCBI): domain Bacteria; kingdom Pseudomonadati; phylum Pseudomonadota; class Gammaproteobacteria; order Moraxellales; family Moraxellaceae; genus Acinetobacter; species Acinetobacter sp. HA. Next base: position 4,120 of record NZ_AJXD01000019.1, read on the forward strand.
CCTTTGGGTGCGTTTTTTATTTTGATCTATCTTATGGAATCATTTTGTAGGTGATTTCAATCAATTTACTTGCTTATTCGGGGACAAATATTTAGATAGTGCTATTCCTTCAATTAAACTTTATTGAGTAAGCCACTACAGTTAAAAACATTATATTCCTTGATCACGAAGCTGGAATGCAGTGCGACCACATGTTCAATCTTGCCGATTTTGTTAAGCAGGATCTCACTGTAGTTTTCCATATCACGTGCGACTACTTCGACAATAAAATCTGCCGATTGTCCTGTTACCAGAAAGGCATTAATCACTTCAGGAATACTTTCCAGCTCACCCAGAAATTTGGCAAAAGTGTCACTATCATGTTTGCTTAAGGAAACCTGCAAAAGTACATGCAGACTGAAACCAAGCTTTTGATAATTAATTTCCCGTTTTAGACCACTAATAATATTATGGTCAATCAACTGTTTAATACGGCGGTGAACCGAGCTGACCGAAAGATTCACCCGTTCAGAGAGTTCATTCAAATTGACATCTTCATGGGTCAAAATTTCAAGAATGTGCTTATCAAAACGATCTAATTCCATCTTTAATCTCTTGCCACTTTATTTAAATACATCATTATTTTACGCATAGTATTGATATTTTTTTCATAAATTACCAGATATTTGCAAAAAAATACCAGATGATGATCTAGAGGAAATTTAAGTCCTTTCCATAGCCATTCATCGCATAAAATATATTTTAGATAAACGCAAATATCTAATAAACCATTATTATTTAACATAAATTAATCTGTTTAAAGCTTTATTCAGGCAAATAATACTATTTTCGAAACGTGATTATTCATGCTTAGATTTACACTTGTATAGAAACTGAATAAAAATTAGGCGTTTTATTTACAACGCAAAATAATCAAAACAAGACAAAAAACGCAAGGAACGGTTATGGCTTTCAGTATTTTTAGTTAAATTAAAAGTAAACTCAGCCCGGTGCTCACGACAGAGACGCAAAACAAGAGTTTACTTAGCGGTTTATTAGGTGGCAGTCTTTCTGGCATTATTGGTTCTATCACGGGTTCTACTCCCGCTACTCCTTCCCTAGACTCCCTCTTAAATAGCTTACTTTCAGGTAAGAGTTTAAGTTCAAGCTCCCTGACTGATTTAATTACTCAATTTACCGGTTCGAATGCTACAAAACTCGATATTAACAGTTTAATTAGCAAACTCACTCAAGCCAACGGCGGCAGTTTTGATCTGGGTTCGATCAGTAATCTGCTGGGTAGTTTAATGGGTAACAATACATCAAATTTAGATTTAAATGCCGTGATTAAATTAGTCAGTGGGTTAATTGGTGGTAGTTCAGGTAATTTAGATCTCAGTAAAATTGCTGACCTGGCTGGTAACCTTCTGCAAGGCGGTGACATTGATATCGGTCAGATCGCTCAGCTTGTCGGTGGTTTAATCGGTGGTTCTGGCGGTCTTGAAGGTATTGATATTGGCGCAATTGCAGGACTAGTCGGTAATCTGATTGGCGGGAATGGTGATATTGATATCGCGCAGATCGCTCAACTCGTTGGTGGCTTAATCGGTGGCTCTGGCAGTCTTGAGGGTGTTGATATTGGTGCAATCGCAGGCTTGGTTGGCGGTTTAATTGAAGGCAATGGCGACATTGATATCGCGCAGATCGCTCAACTCGTTGGTGGTCTAATTGGTGGCTCTGGTGGTCTTGAAGGCATTGACATCGGAGCAATCGCAGGTCTTGTTAGTGGCTTAATCCAAGGTGGCGACATCAACATCGCGCAGATCGCTCAACTCGTTGGTGGCTTAATTGGTAGTTCAGGTGGTCTTGGTGACTTCGATCTAGGTGCGATTACCGATATTATTTCTGGCTTCAGCAATAATGGCGGTAACTTCGACCTTTCACAATTGACCAATTTACTTGGTGGCCTCGTGAGTGCAAATGATAGCTCTGATCTGAGTGGCTTACTGGGTGGTTTAGGCGACCTAGGCAATGGTTTAGATTCAAATGCATTTGAAGGCTTACTTGATGGAAGTCTAGGCGACTTAGGTTCGAGCATTATTCCAGAATTAGTTGATCTTATTTCAGGTGGTAGCTCAGTTGATAACAATATCAGTATTACTGAAATTATTCCGACCATCAAAGAAACAATTTCCAATATCTCGAGCGGTAGTTCATTACCGAAGTTTGACTTTAGCTCACTTCTCAGTGGCTTTAATAAACAGAGTGATATTGATCTCACAAACCCTTGGGGCTAAGTATCCAATAAAAAAAAGCGCTTTAAGCGCGTTTTTTTATTTCACTATTTAACTTATACACCGCGCCAATCAATACGAGCATTACGTTCATGACGATAGATGTTTCTAATATATTGGCCTAAAGGCAATTCCGAGAGATAGGTCTGATAATCCCGATATTCATCTGACATTGATTCAAAACTATCACGCTCCCACGGCGTACCGGAAATTGCCAACAAAGGTGCCAACATTGAACAGACTGCAATATCAGCCAGACTAAAACGTGATCCCGCAAAATAAGCGCCCTTATTCTCGATCAGTGTCTGGTTCAGCTGTTCAACTGTTTCTTTAATATATTCACGGGACTGAGCAAGTGTATCTTCAGTAAGTGCATAACCTTTGCTGAGAAGAGTTTTAAGCAAAGGCTTGGAAAATTTTTCGAACTGACGTAGATATCCCTTTTCACCAATCAGGATCTCCATCGATTCATGATCATGAGATAAAGCCTGAGCCAACATCCAGCGACGGATATGGCGTCCTAGTTCCTGAGTCTTTTCATCAATCTCCAGCACTTTTTGACGTAAGCGCCCTTCTACGGGTAATAAACGATGCTCAGGATAATGTTCATCCAGATATAAGGCGATCTGGGTTGAATCTGCAATCCATTGTTCCTTGTCACGCAAAATTGGCAGACGGTTCTGTCCGGTTTTAAGACGAGCAAAGGCACGATGCGCACCTGGCATGAGGTTTTGTGCGACATAATCCAGTTCTTTATGATCAAGCATCCAACGTGCTTTTTCACAAAAATGTGATAAAGGAAACTGGTATAAGGTGCGCATAAAATCTCCATGTTGATTATTAAATTTGGTCGCATTAAAACCATCTATTTCAGTTGGATACTTTAGACACCCTTCATTGGAAATACAATGTGCTTTTAATTCAAAATTAAGATGTTGTTTATTCAACTCTACAATGTTTATTTTTATACATTTTTCCGCCTTAAATATCTTTAAAGCAGATATATTCTATTTTAGACCAAGCCACTCATACTAAATATAAAATAAAATTTTAAATATTTTAATTACTTACTATATTCAAAATTGATAGAAACCTAGCAATTTTTGTCCTAAATAGGTTTTTTCATAAGCTTTGCGAAAGCAATTACTTAATCTCATAAAGCTTAGCCTGTAACGTTTTGATATCGATTTAGGATGTCATTATGTCTCGTTTAACTTTTGAAAAAGTTCATATTATTGAAAATGATCACGACGCAATTAATGCTGCCTACCAGGTTGCAGACTTTGCTCTGGAAGGCCGAAATCAGCGTGATCAGCAACGTGTATTCCCTCTTGCTGAAATTGAACTGTTCAGCCAAAGGGGTCTGGGCGGTATACGTATTCCAAAACAGTACGGCGGTGCTTTCGTTTCCGATAAAACCCTGGCACATGTATTCCGTATTGTGAATAAAGCTGACTCGAGTGTCGGGCAAACCCCTCAGAACCAGATCGCATTACTCAACATGATCCAGATCATGGGTACAGAACAACAAAAACAGTTTATTTATAGCGAAATTTTAAAGGGTAAACGTCTGGCCAATGGCGGTCCGGAACGTCATACCAAAGATACTAAAACCCTGGCAACCACGCTTACAATCGAAAATGGTCGCTATTTTATCGATGGCGAAAAATTCTATTCAACTGGTAGCAGCTTCGCGCACTGGCTGGCAATTAAAGCGATTCATCCTGAAGGGCATGTGGTGCTCACTATTGTCGACCGGACTGCCGACGGTGTTGAAGTGATTGATAACTGGAATGGTTTTGGTCAACGCACCACCTCTAGCGGTACCGTTAAACTGCAACATGTCGAAGTCGATCCACTACTGATTTTTGATGAGCGTCTGTTAGGGAATCAACCAAGTTACCGTGGTGCCTATTCTCAGCTGATGCAGGTGGCAATTGATGTCGGGATTGCTGAAGCGGCTTTTGCCGATACGTTGACTGCCATACATAAGGCTCGTCCGGTTGTGGATGCACAAGTCGAAAAAGCCAGCTTTGAGCATTACACCCTGCAGGAAGTGGGTAAGTCATCTGTGTTATTAGATGCCGCGATTTTACTGCTGGATGAAGCTGCTGAATATCTGGATGAACTAGATCAACTGGAAGCAGTGACCGATGAGCAGGCAGCCAAAGCCTCAATTCTGGTGGCTGAAGCCAAGGTCTATGCCAATGATGCAGCCTTAAATATTTCGGAAAAATTACTGGAATTGGGCGGCAGCCGCTCCAGCCTGAGTCAGCACAATCTGGATCAGCATTGGCGCAATGCCCGGGTACATACCCTGCATGACCCGATCCGCTGGAAGCTGCATGCACTCGGGGATTATTACCTGAATCATAAACTCCCTGCCCGCCACGCCTGGATTTAAGGAGATTTGCCATGACTTCATTTCAAAACATTATTCCATTTCAATCCGAGCAGCTGGCGCAAGCTCATATCATCCAGTCTGATAAGGAAGCCTTAGAAATTGCCCGCAATCTAGCAGATCACTTCAAGGCGGGTGCGGTACAGCGTGATGCTGAACGTATTCTGCCGTTCGAGGAAATCGAAGCTTATAGTCAGTCTGGACTCTGGGCAATTACCGTGCCTAAAGAATATGGCGGCGCAGAAGTGTGTAGCTATACCGTAGCACAAGTCATTGCCCTGATGAGCGGTGTAGATGGCTCAATTGGCCAGATTCCACAAAATCATTTTTATGGTCTGGAAATTCTGCGCAATAACGGTACTGAGCAACAAAAACATAAACTCTATGCCGAAGTGCTAAAAGGCGCCCGTTTCGGTAATGCCCTGGCTGAGTTCAAGACCAAGACTGCCGCACAACGCCAGACTGCAATCCGCAAGACCGAGCAAGGATATGTAATTAATGGAGAGAAGTTCTATTGTACCGGTAGCCTATTCGCACACCGCATTCCGACACTGGTCGTAGATGAAAATGAGCAGCAATTTCTGGCTTTCGTCCCACGTGACAGCGCCGGTCTGACGCTGATTGATGACTGGAGCGGTTTTGGTCAGCGCACGACTGGCAGTGGTACAGTAAAATTTGACAATGTTCCCGTACTTGAAGAAGATGTCGTACGTTTTGATACTGCCTACTCTCGCCCCACCATTTCCGGTCCTTTCGCACAATTGCTGCATGCTTCTATTGAAACTGGCATTGCCCGTGCTGCCTTTGAAGAAACCTTAAACCGCGTGCGTCAGGCACGTCCGTGGATTGATTCTGGTGTGGACCAAGCCACAGATGATCCACTGACCAAATTTGAACTCGGCCGCGTAGTTGCTGATGTACGTGCCTCTGAAGTTTTACTCAAACAGGCTGCGTACGCTGTCGATGCTGCCAAAGCCAATCCGACTGAAACCAGCATTGCCAAAGCCTCACTGGATGTTGCCAAAGCCCGTGCACACAGTACCGAAACTGCATTAAAAGCATCTTCTAAACTCATTGAACTGGCTGGCAGCCGTGGTAGCCAGCGTGAAGATGGTCTGGACTGCTTCTGGCGCAATGCTCGCGTGCATACCTTGCATGATGCTTCACGCTGGAAATATTATTTCATTGCTAATTATTTGCTGAATGGTGTTCTGCCTCCACGCCGGGGGACGTTGTAATGACAAATATTATGAACAGCTCGAAAGCGAAGGAAATCCTGCTGAATGCCTTTGATATGAACTGCGTGGGTCATATCAATCATGGCTTATGGACTCATCCTCGAGATGAATCCCATCGTTTTAATGAACTGAGCTACTGGACTGATCTGGCAAAAACTCTGGAAAAAGGCCTGTTTGATGGCCTGTTCATTGCCGACATTACCGGAGTCTATGATGTCTATCAAAATGGCATTGATCTGACTCTAAGGGAATCCATTCAGTTGCCAAGCCAAGACCCCAGTACCTTGGTATCTGCTATGGCGGCTGTCACTAAAAATCTCGGTTTTGGCGTCACAGTGAATCTCAGCTATGAATCGCCATATCAGTTCGCCCGTCGTTTTGCCAGTCTGGATCACCTGACCCATGGCCGTATCGGCTGGAATATTGTCACGGGTTATCTAGACAGTGCGCAGCGCCTGATTGGTGAAAATGGTTTGAAAGACCATGACCTGCGCTATGAACAGGCCGAGGAGTTTTTACAGCTGTGCTACAAATTCTGGGAAGACTCCTGGGAAGATAATGCAGTTTTAAAAGATAAGCAAAATCGAATTTTTACTGATCCCACCAAGGTTCATCAGATCAATCATCAGGGCCAGTTCTACCGCAGCCAAGGTGTATTCCAGGTTTCCCCTTCTGTTCAGCGTACACCTGTATTGTTCCAAGCCGGTGCTTCTCCACGTGGCATGGCTTTTGCCACTCAGCATGCTGAAGGCATGTTTATTGGTGGTGATCACCCGGACAAGATCAAGAAACAGGTCGATCAGATTCGTCGTCAAGCGGTTGAACAAGGTCGTGATCCTGAAGCGATCAAGATTTTTGTCGGCATTACCGTGGTCACTGCAGCAACGGATGAACTAGCACAGCAAAAGCTGGATGAATATCGCGCCTATGCCAGCCCTGAAGCAGGTCTTGCACATTATTCCAGCTCAGTTGGCATTGACCTGTCCAAATTTGCTGATGATGAACCGATCCCGTACAAGAAAACCAATAGTATCGCAACGGTCAATCAAAAATTTAAAGGGCAGCAGATCACGCCAAATGACCTAAAAGCTCAGCATGTGTTAGGTGGGCGTTATCCACTAATTGTTGGCAGCGGTGCCACGATAGCAGAAAAACTGATTCAGCTGATTGATGAAACCGGTATTGATGGCTTCAACCTGACCCGCACGGTGGCACCGGAATCGCATCAGGATTTTATCCAATTTGTGATTCCTGAATTACAGCAGCGCGGACGCTATAAAACTGAATATGAACAAGGCAGTTTCAGACACAAACTGTTTCAGCAAGGAGACCGCTTACCTAGCGCGCATCCAGTGCAGCAATTCCGATGTCAAAGCTCCGCCTCAACAGCGAACACGAACCTAAAGCAAAAACAATCAGCATAAATTTATTTTGAGGTGCAACATGGCACAAACCGCTAAAACAAAATTCACCATGATTGGGGTGATTATTGCCGCCGTGATTATCGGACTGGTGGTGTGGAACCAGCAAAAGAAATCCGGTTCGGATGAACTGGTGATTGGTATTAGCCCACCTTATGCAGACTTATTGCAAAGTGTGGCTAATGAACTGAAGCCACAAGGCATCAATGTTAAGCTGGTTGAATTTTCAGATTGGCATGCACCCAATGTCGCGGTACAGAATGGCGACATCGATGCTAACTTTTTCCAGCAAAGTGTCTACTTAAGAAATGCCATTCGTGAAACCAACTTCGATTTACATAGTTTCGCGCCCGGTACGGGTAGCCATGTCGGTTTATATTCTAAGAAATATAAATCACTGGATGAACTACCTCACAACGCCCGTGTGGTGATTCCAAATGATCCTGTGAATCTGGCACGTGCCTTGATCCTTCTTAACCGTGCAAAACTGATTGAATTGAAAGATATCAACAATGAATTATCAACCGTTAAGGACATCAAGAATAATCCTAAACAGTTGCAGTTTATTGAAGTTGAGGGCCCACAAACGGCGCATGCCCTGAATGAAGCAGACCTGATCTTTGGTTATCCGCATTATCTAAAACTTGCTAAAGCAGCAGATCCGCATGATGCCCTATTCCTGGATCCAATCGACAAAAAATACGCCATTTTGTTTGTGACACGCAAAGACTACGAAGATAAAAATCAGAAACTGGCGACTTTTGTAAAAGCCTTCCAGAGCTCTGCAAAAGTCAAAGCAATTCTGGATCAGGATTTTGGTACTGGCATGTGGTTTGAAGGCTGGAAATAAGGAGAATACTATGGTGAGTTTTGGTTCTCAGGTGGCGTTTTCCGTCCCGCATATCAAAATCCACAACCTGAATAAATACTATGAGGTACAAGGCAAATCGGTACATGCCTTAAAGAACATCAACTTAGATATTCCTGAAAGTAAAATTTTCGGGATTATCGGGAAAAGTGGCGCGGGGAAATCTTCGCTGTTACGCACTTTGAATGGTCTGGAACAGATCAGTGAAGGTCATATCCATATCCATCAGCAGGATTTGGCTGGCTTAACCCATGCTGAACTGATCCAATTACGTCAGCGCATTGGCATGATCTTCCAGCACTTCAACCTGATGTCTGCCAAAACCGTATGGGAAAATGTGGCATTACCTTTAAAAGTTGCGAATTATAAAAAATCAGATATTGATGCGCGTGTAAACGAAGTCCTACAACTGGTCGGCTTAAGCGATAAAGCACAGAACTACCCTTCCCAGCTATCCGGTGGACAAAAACAGCGTGTCGGCATTGCCCGCGCGCTGGTACACCATCCGGAGATTCTACTCTGTGATGAAGCCACTTCTGCACTGGATCCGGAAAGTACCTCAGTGGTACTGTCTTTACTGAAAGAAATCAACCAGAAACTTGGCATCACCATTGTCCTCATTACCCATGAAATGCAAGTCATTCGTGAAATTTGTGATCAGGTCGTGGTAATTGAAAAAGGTGAAGTTGTTGAAGCCGGTGAAATTTGGTCTGTCTTTTCTAATCCACAGCAGCAGATTACCCAGGAACTGCTGAATCTGGAACAGCTGGAACTGCCATTTTCGATCAGTCCTGAAGTGACAACAGATACCACGCATAGCATTATCAAACTGCGCTATGCCTCTAGTGTTCAGTATTCCCCAGATTTGAAAATGATTTTTGAACAGTTCGAGCATCCGGTGCACCTCTATCAAAGCCATATCGACAGCATCCAGAACCATCTGGTGGGTAGCTTAATAGTCGCGGTTGCCGATCTGAATCTGGATACCAACCTGCTCCAGCAAAAACTCAAACAACACATTGCACAGATTGAGGTGATTGGCTATGCACGACCAACTCATTGATTTATTACTGACGGGAACTACCGATACCTTAATCATGGTGGGTGTCTCTGCCATCGTTGCTTTTCTGATTGGGTTACCAATGGCGGTGGTTTTGGTCAGTACCTCAGAGCATGGCATTTATCCATCCAAACCAATTAATCAGGCTTTGGGCTGGATTGTAAATATCACCCGTTCTGTGCCTTTCCTGATTCTGATGGTCGCGCTGATTCCAATTACCCGCTGGATTGTCGGCACCAGTTATGGGGTCTGGGCCGCAGTTGTGCCTTTAACCTTGGCAGCTACCCCTTTCTTTGCGCGGATTGCTGAAGTCAGTTTACGTGAAGTGGATCAGGGACTGATCGAAGCTGCACAAGCCATTGGCTGTAACCGTAAGCAGATTATCTGGCATGTGTTATTGCCTGAAGCTTTACCAGGAATTGTGGCTGGCTTTACCGTAACCTTAGTCACTATGATCAATTCATCAGCCATTGCCGGTGCGATTGGTGCCGGCGGTTTAGGTGATATTGCATACCGTTATGGTTATCAGCGTTTTGATATGCAGATCATGCTGGCCGTGATTGTAGTACTGGTTATTCTGGTAATGCTGATTCAGACCGCTGGTGACACCTTGTCGAATCAGCTCGACAAACGCAAAATTTAAAAACCTCTCTTTTCATAAGTTTTCAACAAAGCCCTCAGCCATGACCTGACTTTGTCATGGCTTTCATGTAAAATCACTGGCAATTTTTATATAACGCTTTGTGAGTTATTTCATGGGTTTTAATTGTGGTATTGTAGGCCTGCCTAACGTTGGTAAATCTACGCTTTTCAATGCATTAACCAAAGCTGCAATTGCTGCGGAAAACTTCCCATTCTGTACCATTGAACCAAACACCGGTATCGTGCCTGTGCCAGATCCACGCCTGGACAAACTTGCTGAAATCGTAAAACCACAACGCGTGATCCCGACAACTATGGAATTCGTGGACATCGCGGGCCTTGTCGCTGGTGCATCTAAAGGTGAAGGTCTGGGTAACCAGTTCCTTGCAAACATCCGTGAAACTGATGCAATTGCTCACGTGGTCCGTTGTTTCGAAGATGAAAACGTGATTCACGTAAACGGCAAAATTGATCCGCTTGATGACATCGCAACCATTAATACTGAGCTTGCTCTAGCCGATCTTGAAACTGTGACTAAAGCAGTGACTCGTTTAGCGAAATCTGCAAAAGGTGGCGATAAAGAAGCGATCGCGACTAAAGCAGTTCTAGATAAAATTCTTCCTCTTTTAGATGAAGGCAAACCTGCTCGTGCTGCAACCTTAGATGATGACGAACGTAAACTGGTACGTGGTTTTGGTCTGTTAACGCTTAAACCAACCATGTATATCGCCAACGTGGCTGAAGACGGTTTTGAAAATAACCCGCATTTAGATGCTGTACGTGAACTGGCTGCTGCTGAAAATGCAATCGTGGTTCCACTTTGTAACCAGATCGAAGCAGAAATTTCATTACTTGAAGATGAAGACCGTGCTGAATTCCTGGAAGCTATGGGCATGGAAGAACCAGGTCTGAACGTGGTGATTCGTGCAGGTTATTCATTGCTTGGTCTACAAACTTACTTTACTGCTGGCGTACAGGAAGTTCGTGCCTGGACAGTAAAAGTGGGTGCGACTGCTCCTCAAGCTGCGGGTGTAATCCACACTGACTTCGAAAAAGGCTTTATCCGTGCTGAATGTATTGCTTACGATGACTTCGTACAGTACAACGGCGAAGCTGGCGCCAAAGAAGCAGGTAAATGGCGTCTGGAAGGTAAAACTTATATCGTTCAGGATGGCGATGTTCTGCACTTCCGTTTCAACGTATAAGTTGAAGCTAAAAAAAGCCCCGAATTATCGGGGCTTTTTATGTATTTAAAAAAGAATTAATCAGCTGCTATTTCCGCATATGGGGTGTTTTGTTCCATCAGCAAGCGTTGCTTACGTGCTTCAAGTAACATTTTCGCTTCTAGTTCCTTGCGAAAGCCGAACAGGAAAATTAATTCCGCAAGAACAAATAAAGGTCCGATCGCCAGGCCAATCAGATCATCCATAAATGCCGGTTTTTTCTTTTCGTAGAAATGACCTACAAACTGGAATGCCCATCCAATGGCAAAAATTCCAACGCTGGTACTCAGCCAGGTTCCAGTATCCCACTGTGCCACATTATAGGCATAAGGATAGACAAACATAAAAATGAAGGCCATGATCAATGCAAAAAATACATCAATAGTTAAATAATAAAGAATTGAAACAATGAGAAGTCCCAAGGCAAGAGTCACCTCAAAGCCGGACATCATCAGTGATACACGTGCAGTAAGACAAATAATAGAAAAAACAATTAATGGGACCCCAATAAAATGTGTCATGACATTCTTACGGTCTAAATGATAAGCTGCATACTGGCTTAATAGTCGTTCTACTCTGGTCATATTATTCTTCCTTGACTGGCCATAGAATTTGACTATAGCGCAACAATAAAAGATAAGTTGTCAGCTGGACGACAACTCATAAAACTTGGAGCAATAAAGCGAGTGGAAGAAAAATATCTTGTTGAATTAGAAAAAAATTCCTGGTTCTCAAAATTACCTTCTCATTTCCAGAACAGCCTGCTGAAACATGCAGTTACCTTATCCGTCGATAAAGACCAGGCCGTATTTTATTCAGGTGATGTGTTTGATGGAATTTATGCTGTATTAGAAGGTGCAATTGGTTTAGGTTCTATCAATATTGAGGGTAAAGAGGCAGTTTCTGCAATTGTAGAACCCATTGTCTGGTTTGGTGAAATCTCATTGGTGGATGAGCAGCCGCGTTCTCATCACGCCATCGCCTGCAAGAAATCCCTGCTCTTGCATATTCCCGCGCAATTTATTTATAAGCTGGTGGCTGAACAACCTGCATTCTGGTTTCACATCTCCCAGCTCATGAGCCAGAAATTACGTTATGTGTTTCTGGAATTATTTTCTATTCAGACCCAAACCATGCAACAACGCCTAGCGCAGCGTTTACTGTTTATTTTGCAAGGCTATGGCAATCACCTGGTCATTAAAAACCGTACCATTCAGTTGTCGCAGGAACAGTTGTCACAAATGCTGATGTGTTCCCGCCAGACTATTAATCAGGAACTGCAACAGCTGGAAAAAATGAATATCCTGAAAATTGCCTTTAAACAGATTGAAATTCTGGATGTGCAACGACTACATCAATTGACTGGCGTTCCACTTCACTGATTCCGAACTAAGAAAATCAAAAAGGCTGAGCATATGACTCAGCCTTAAGTTGACACAAACAAAATATCGATCAGCTGGCAACACCCACCTGTTTCGGATCAGTATTGCCCAGTTGTGGATGAGCAATTGCACTTTCACACTGTTTTTTGTCACGTTCATAATCGGCTTGCTTCTGTGCCAGACTATTCCCATCTTCAAGTGTGGTACGTGCCCAGATTTCCAGACTGGTTAAAGCCTTACGACATAATGCATATTTTCCTTCAGTCACGGAATCGGTCATTTTCACATTAATGCGCCAATCCGTGCTCAACTTGCGCGCAGGCTGACGAACGCGTTTTTCAATTTGATCAATCTGCTTGTTGTAGACCAGCGGATCTACTTCATTCATAAATGTCCAAGCTTCATGGGCATAAGTGGTCGCATCATTGCTCAGTTTCGGGGCTGGCTTAATTTCCGGTGCTTGATTGCCTGAACCCTCATTTCCGCATGCCTGTAATAACAATGCTGTGCTGACTAAAGCACCACTCAGTATATAACGTGTCTTGAACATGAACATTATCAGGCTCGCCATCTTAAACAATTCGGCACTATGCTATTAAATTCACGTACAATACTCAATTACCATTTGACCCCTTGTTCAACTCTCCCTCCAAGGTGTGCTGTGTCCGAACTGAATCAACACGCTGTAAAACCTGCCAGTTTTTGGCAAGGTGCCAAAGACAGCCAGGCGATTATTTTTACCTATTTGCCCGTTTCTTTTGCCTTTGGGGTTTCTGCGACCCAGTTTGGCTTTACCGCATGGGAAGCATTATTCCTGTCTTGCTCCATGTATGCAGGTGCCAGTCAATTCCTGGTTGTTGCACTCTTAGGGAGTGGCACCTCCATTTGGATGACTGCATTAACCGTGATTGCTCTGGATATCCGTCATCTACTTTATGGCCCTGCGCTACAGAATTTGATTCAGGATCGGCTCAATTTGAAAAAAACCGCAGTCTGGGCTTGGGGACTCACCGATGAGGTATTTGCCTCTGGCATGATCAAACTGTCGCAACGGCGTCAGGAATGGTCTGAATCGTGGATGCTGGGGTTGAGTTTATTCAGCTGGCTGTCCTGGGCAACAGGTTCTTTTCTGGGTGGCTTATTTGCAGATCAGGTCAGCAACTTACCGCAATTTTTACAGGCTGCTTTAGACTTTCTGTTACCTGCGCTATTCCTAAGCTTCCTGCTGGCAGCCTTTGAGAAGAAACATACTTTTGTTGTCGCTGTGACGATTGTCGTATCAGCCATAGCCTGCTACATAATCGACCTGTCTGCTGCAATCTTTATCGGCATCAGTTCCGGTATTCTGGCAGGCCTGTTCAAGCACTATGTACTCAAACGTCCCGATCCTGAGTATATGGGAGAAGAACTATGAATTTAGAAATTATTCTGGTTGGTATTCTGGTCGGAATTGCCAATTTCGCTTCCCGTTTCGGACCTTTTTTTGTGATTCAGAAATCGCAGCAAGGTTCACAAAAGCGTGGTGCGCTGTGGTTGAAAATTGCCTTAGGTGCGATTGGAATTTCTGCAATTAGCTCAATGTTGGTCGTGGCGACACTACCGCCTTTGCTGGAAACTCCCGATAAAAGTGTGGCGATGCTGGCCGGTTTTATTGTATTAACAGTGCTGTATTTCAAGTTTAAACGCATTGTGATGGCCACTTTGACGGCTGCCCTCACCTATGGCCTGATTTATACTTACCTGCCGATTCATTTTTAAAGATTAAATCAATGAATATAAGAGGCTTATGCTACGTTCCGGTATAAGCTTCTTTTAATGATAATAAGAAAATTGGCATGCTTGAGCCAAAACAGATTATTAAAGGAAGATCTTTATTCATCAGCGCTGGGGTGAAGCATTACAATATTCTCGAAACTGTTTCCCTGCCGGATTTCGAATGCTTTACTCAGTCTTTTCTATTGGCTTGGTTCTTCCCTTTGCTGCTCCCTATCTTTATTAGCAACGCAATCAAACCATGAAACTCCTACCTTGGCTGAAATTAATTCCGGGCCAGCTTCTGAAAATGAAAAAACTGAATCCGCAAAATCATATTTATTATTTAGATCCTCAAATCGATCCGGTGAAAGTATCCTTCTGATTTCTTAATCTAAATTTTGCGAACTTTATAAATAAAATTGTTGGTCAATATCACAATTTTATATGAAACTTGGCTTATCTCCGCAGAGAGTTCTGCTATGCTAAAAGCCCATAAAATCAAGCATGGATGATTTACATGAGCGTGACGATTGGTACCCCATTACAGGCTTCTGCCTTCAAGGTTTTATTACTGGGTTCAGGCGAACTGGGCAAGGAAGTGGTGATTTCCCTGCAACGGTTAGGTGTCGAGGTTCACGCAGCTGACCGCTATGACCATGCACCTGCCATGCAAGTTGCCCATCAGTCGCATACCTTGAATATGGCTGATCCAGCAGAGCTCAGACAGCTGATTGTTCAGGTGAAACCAAATCTGATTGTTCCAGAAATTGAAGCGATTGCCACTCAGGTGCTGGTTGAAATTGAAGAGCAGAATATCGCAACAGTAATTCCATCCGCGAAAGCAGTGAATCTGACCATGAACCGTGAAGGCATCCGTCGTCTCGCCGCTGAAGAACTGGGCCTGCCAACATCTGCTTACCGTTTTGCCGATACTTTAGAATCTTTCCGTGCCGCTTGTGATGATATTGGTTATCCAAACTTTGTGAAGCCTGTGATGTCCTCTTCAGGAAAAGGGCAATCTCGCGTAAAAAGCTTCGATGAAGTTGATGCTGCCTGGGAATATGCGCAAACGGGTGGTCGTGTAAATCAAGGTACCGTCATTGTTGAGTCACAGATTGATTTTGATTTTGAAATCACCCTGCTGACTGTTCGTGCCAAAAATCCGAAAACAGGTGAAATCGAAACCTCTTATTGCGACCCGATTGGTCACCGTCAGGATTCTGGGGACTATGTTGAAAGCTGGCAACCTCAGTCAATGACACCTGCTGCATTGGAAGAAGCCAAGCGAATTGCCAATAAAGTAACCGTTGCGCTCGGTGGTTGCGGTATTTTTGGGGTAGAACTCTTTGTCAAAGGCGATAAAGTATGGTTTAGTGAAGTGTCACCACGTCCACACGACACCGGCTTAGTCACTTTAGCTTCCCAGTTCCAAAGTGAATTTGAGTTGCATGCGCGTGCAATCCTGGGCCTTCCGGTAAATACCACTCGTCATAGCGTTGCAGCCAGTGCTGTGATTTACGCCGGTGTAGATGATCAGAATCTTTCTTATTCTGGTCTGGATCTTGCTTTAGCAGATGGCAATACAGACTTGCGCCTGTTTGGCAAGCCTGAAGGCTTCAAACGACGTCGTATGGGTGTAGCAACTGCACGTGCTGAAACAACAGATCAGGCACGTGAACTTGCGCAACAGGTGGCTCAACAAGTCAGTGTCAACCAAAACTAAGCTGAAAAACGAAACGGACGACTGTTCATGATCAATACCCTGCCATTGCTGAATTACACCAAAAGTAACCATGACATTAAAGCTATTAACGAATGGCGCAGTGATGTCGAGCACCAGCTGCAGGAATGTTTTGAAAATGGTGAGTCGATCCGTGACATTATTCTGACCCGATCAAATCTGATTGATGAAGCGCTACAGTTCCTGTGGAAGCATGCTGAACTCGATCAGACTGATCTGGGTCTATTTGCTGTCGGTGGCTACGGCCGCCGCGAAATGCTACCCTATTCTGATGTCGACATCATGATCCTGTCAGAAGATGAAATTACGTCTGAACAGGAACAGCTGATTTCGACCTTTATTTCATCCTTATGGGATGTCGGCAATTTCAAGCCAGGTATTAGCGTCCGCACCATTAGTGAATGTGTCAATCAGGCCAGCAGTGACCTGACTGTAGCCACGACCCTGATTGAGTCCCGTCTGATTACCGGTAATGAAAGCCTGGCCAAATGGCCACGTCGTATCGTGTCTCAATCCTGGACCGACAAGACCTTTTTTGATGCGAAAATGGAAGAGCAGCATAAGCGCTATGCTCAACATAACAATACCGAAAGTAATCTCGAACCGGACATTAAAAATGCCCCAGGTGGTATTCGTGATATTAACCAGATCGGCTGGATTGCC
The DNA here is from genome assembly GCF_000264725.1 of Acinetobacter sp. HA. NCBI lineage: Bacteria > Pseudomonadati > Pseudomonadota > Gammaproteobacteria > Moraxellales > Moraxellaceae > Acinetobacter > Acinetobacter sp. HA. The sequence continues at coordinate 20,787 of NZ_AJXD01000019.1, forward strand.
AAACGCCATTTCCGCGTAAACCGTATTTATGATCTGGTACATCTTGGTTTTATTTCAGAATTTGAACTGGCCGTTTTAGAAGAAGCCGAAAGCTTCCTCTGGGAAATCCGTCATCATCTGCATCGCATCACCAAACGTGATGAAAACCGCCTGTTATTCGACTATCAGCGTGATATCGCCGCGAAGTTCGGCTATGTACGCGAAGAAGGCCAGCCGCAGAACTACCCGATTGAACAGTTTATGAAGCGCTACTACCGCAATGCCCAGCAGGTATCGACGCTGAATGAAATGCTGTTGGCTTATTTCAATGAATCGGTAATTACCCCGCGTCTGCCAAACTATGAGCGTAACATCGAAGAAATTAACCAGAACTTTAAACTGGTTGATGGCAAACTTGCGGTACAACACCATAAAACTTTCTCGGAAAATCCAAGCGCGATTCTGGAAATCTTTTATCTTCTGGCAAATCGTCCGGAGATTGAAGGCATCCGTGCCCGTACCTTGCGTCTTTTAACGCTCGCGGCAAAACGGATTGATCAGGATTATCGCAATAATCCCGTTCATCAAGCGCTGTTCATGGCAATTATCCGTTCACCACATCGTTTATATGAAACCTTGGTAGCAATGAAACGCTACGGCGTACTGGGGAATTATATTCCGGCCTTTGGCCAGATTATGGGGCTGATGCAGTACGACCTGTTCCATATCTATACTGTAGATGCGCATACCCTACTGCTATTACGCAACCTGAACCGCTTTAAGGAACCGGAATTCGCCAAGGAATTTCCGGTAGTCAGTTCGGTGTTCCAGCGTCTGGCCCGTCGTGACATCGTCTATCTGGCTGCCCTGTTCCATGACATTGCCAAAGGTCGTGGTGGTGACCATAGCGAACTCGGTGCCACAGATGCGATTGCATTCTGCCGCACGCATGGCTTTACCGAACGTGAATGCAATCTGGTTGCATGGCTGATTCAAAATCACCTAATTATGTCTGTGACTTCACAGAAAAAAGATATTTCTGATCCGGATGTGGTCCGTGAATTTGCAGAAAAAATGGGTGATATGGAGCACCTGGACTATCTGTACACCCTGACTGTTGCCGACATTAATGCCACCAATCCAAAACTGTGGAATACCTGGCGTGCGTCTTTAATGCGTCAGCTATATACGCATGCGCGTGATGTAATCCGTTCTGGTCTGGGTCGTCCGGTGGATTATCAGATGCTGATTGAAGACACCAAGTTTGCTGCCAGCGAACTACTGGTACAGGACTTCTCTTTATATGATGTGGAAACCATCTGGCAGGAACTCGGTGATGACTACTTCCTGAAAGAATCGCCAGATGAAATCGCCTGGCATACCCGTGCCATTTTACAGCATGGTGATAATTCTGAACCGCTGGTGCTGATGCGCCCGCATCGTAAATATGCGCAAGATGCAGTGCAGATCTTTATTTATACGCAAGATAAACCAAACCTGTTTGCCACCACAGTGGCCGTTCTGGACCGCATGGACCTGGATGTACAGGATGCAAGAATTATCACAGCAACCAAGGCGTTCAGCCTAGACACGTATGTCGTGCTTGACCGTTTCGGTACGCTGCTTACCGATCCGGAACGCGAGCTGAAAGTGATTGATGCACTTAAAGATGCTTTAAGTCATTCCGACAAATACCCAGGCCTGATGCAGCGCCGTATTCCACGTCAGCTTCGTCATTTTGATATTGAAAATACGGTAGATATCAGCCTGAACCCTGTTTTGAACCAGAATATGGTGGAAATTGCCACGCTCGACCAACCGGGTCTACTTGCCAAAGTAGGCGGATTATTTATGATGCGTGGTCTGGATATCCATTCTGCTAAAATTGCCACACTTGGCGAACGTGCCGAAGACATTTTCTTTGTCACCAAAAAAGATGGCATGCCGTTGAACCCTGAAGAATCTTCTGAATTTGCCTGTGCTTTAAAAGCAGCGCTGGATGAAGCCTCTAATCAGGTCAACAGTCAACACTCACATTAAAACGCGGTAACTCATTCATGAACTCTAGCTTGTCTTTATTGCATCCTTATCCATTTGAAAAGTTGAATAAACTTTTTGCGGATATTAAGCCTGCGAATATGCCACTCATTCCCCTATCGATTGGTGAACCAAAGCATCCAGCTCCTGAGTTCGTGAAACAGGCCATTATTGATAATTTTCAGCACCTTTCGACTTATCCAAACTCGAAAGGTTTACCTGAACTGCGTACTAGTATCGCCAACTGGCTGACTCGCCGTTTTAAACTAAATAGCATTAGCGCAGACAGCAATATCTTGCCAGTATCGGGTACCCGTGAAGCAATCTTCTCTTTTGTACAGGCACTGATTAATCGTGAAGATGCACCTTATGTGGTGATGCCAAATCCTTTTTATCAGATTTATGAAGGTGCAACACTACTTGCAGGTGCAAAACCGTACTTTATCAACTGCACTGAGGAAAATAATTATCTTGGTGATTTTGATACAGTGCCTGCTGAAGTCTGGGAAAAAACCGCACTCTTATTTGTCTGCACACCGGGTAACCCGACAGGTGCAGTCCTGTCTAAAGAACAGTTTAAAAAGCTAATTGCACTTTCTGATCAATATGATTTTGTGATTGCTTCAGATGAATGCTACTCAGAGTTATGGTTTGATGAAGCCCCTGTCGGTTTACTGGAAGTCTGTGCAGAGATCGGACGTGATGACTACAAAAACTGCGTAGTATTCCATTCGCTCTCTAAACGCTCGAATCTTCCAGGCATGCGTTCAGGCTTTGTTGCGGGTGATGCGGATTTACTTAAACCTTATCTGCAATATCGTACTTACCACGGTGCAGCGATGCCGGTTCAACATCAGCTGGCTTCAATTGCTGCCTGGGATGATGAAGCACATGTTGAAGAAAACCGCGTACAGTACCGTGCCAAGTTTGATCTGTTCCAGAAAGAACTCGGTCATCTGCTGCCACTGAAAAAACCGGATGCGGGTTTCTACTACTGGTTGAAAGTAGACAATGACGAAGAATTTGCCAAACGCTTAATGGAACAGGCACATATCAAAGTACTTCCTGGCCGCTACCTGTCTCGTGATACTGAGCAAGGCAATCCAGGTGAAAACCATGTACGTCTGGCATTGGTGGCTGATCTGGCACAATGTGAACAGGTCATTGAGCGCTTAAAAGTCATTCTTTAACCAAAAATTTTTAATAAAAAATCCACTATATTTATAGTGGATTTTTTATTTCAATTTTATGTTCCAGACTATACACCAAATTGTGGTCTACACCCTTAATCGGCTCCAGCTTGGCAGCCAGCACCGCTTCTTTAACTTTAGCATCGACAACTCTCAAGCCAGAACTCTGAATGATCTCAACGTCGGTAATCCGCCCTGTATTGGCGATGACCGTCATTTGCACGATTACTGTCTTGGCACGTTGCAATTCTGCATCATTAAATCTCAGATACGGTGCTTTTAGCCAGCTGACTTCATAGCCCTGCTTCGCCAGCAAATGTGGCGGAACAGCATCTTTGACAGTAGGCGGCTGATAAGCTGGAACAGGCTGCTTCAGCCTTTTTAGTAATTGCTGGGTTTTTTCATCCTGTGCATAAGCAGGAGCTAAAAACAGCCCGATATATGCGCTAAATAGCAGGCTCTGAACGAGGATTCTGGATAGCATGGCAATGGCTTGAAGAGAGTAAAGGCGGCCAATAACCGCCCTGAATAAGCGCCTTACAGCGCTTTTTCGATCTCAGCTTCCAGGTCTTCAGGCTTGGTGGTTGGCGCAAAACGGTTCAGTACCTTGCCATCACGCCCAATCAGGAACTTGGTAAAGTTCCATTTAATACCATTACCCAGAATCCCTTTAGAATTATTGGTCAGATAACGGAAAATTGCATGTGCTTCAGGACCTTTGACATCGATCTTGGAGAACATCGGAAATGTCACCCCATAGTTCTTCTGGCAATATGCACCAATTTGCTCATTACTGCCCGGATCCTGTCCGCCAAACTGGTTACAGGGAAAGCCTAAAACTTCCAGGCCACGATCTTTATATTTCTCGTAAAGTTTTTCTAGGCCGGCGAACTGCGGTGTGAAACCGCACTTACTTGCGGTATTCACAATTAACAGTACCTTTCCTTCATAGTCTGCAAATTGTTTGGTTTTTCCATCTAACAATTCAGCTTCAAACTGATATATGCTGGTCATGGATAAGTTTCCTCATCATTTTTTTCTTGTGTTTTTAATTCTAATGAAGCTGAGTTCACACAATAACGTAAGCCTGTTGGCTGAGGTCCATCAGTGAAAACATGCCCTAAATGTGCATCACAATGATGGCAAACAATTTCTGTTCTGACCATACCATGAGATGTGTCTAAATGCTCTTCAATTGCAGAGCCGTTGATCGCCTTATAGAAGCTTGGCCAGCCACAGCCACTGTCATATTTGGTTTCTGAGGTAAATAAAGGTTCACCACAACAACGGCATACATAAGTACCATCTTGTTTCGTATTCCAGTATTTACCGGTAAATGCTGGCTCCGTCCCTTTTTGACGTGTAATACGGAACTCTTCAGGTGATAACTCTCTTTGCCATTCTCTGTCTGATTTACTGAGTTTTCCCATGATGACGGTCCTTTCTATCTTGCTATTTTAAATAGGATAATTCTATATTTACGTCATTCATTTTAAAAATTCTAGTGTTTGTTTAACATTTTACAAAAGATATATAATCCCCTAAAAAAGCAAAAAGTAAGCAAATAAACAAAATAAAAGTAAGCATTTTCTGCATTAAATGCTTTTTTGTGAGCAATTTTAGTGTTAGGCTTGGTACTAAATTTGCTCAGGATTAAATAATGTCGCAAAAAAAAAGCGTAATTTTTAAAAATCTATTGCCGGTGATTAAACAATATCAACAGCTTGGATTTACGCATGAAAAAATTGTGGCATTACTCCGAGATGAGCACGATCTCGATCTAGTCACCACTGAGACATTTAAAAGCTATTTATATCGTTATGCAAAAGTGACCTCCACTCTTTCAGAGAACATCAAAATGCCGAACACTTTCCAAAAATCTCGCGAAATCAAAAAATCGTCTAAACTCGAGCATGTATGCTACGACATTCGCGGACCAGTGTTACGAGCGGCCAACGAGATGGAGGAAGCCGGACATAAGATCATCAAGCTGAATATCGGCAACCCTGCTCCATTTGGTTTTGAAGCACCCCAAGAAATTATCAATGATGTGGCACTCAACCTGCCAAATGCGATTGGATATACCGACTCAAAAGGTATTTTCCCGGCACGTAAGGCGATCTGTCAGTACTACCAGCAAAAAGGTATTCTGGATATGCACGTCAATGATGTGTATGTGGGTAACGGCGTGTCCGAGCTGATTGTAATGGCAATGCAAGGCTTGCTGGATGACGGCGATGAAATGCTGATTCCAATGCCTGATTATCCGTTGTGGACTGCGGCAGTGAACCTGTCTGGTGGTACTGCGATTCACTATAAATGTGATGAAGAAAATTACTGGTATCCAGACATCGCAGATATGGAAAGCAAGATCACACCAAATACCCGCGGTATCGTGATCATTAACCCGAATAACCCGACAGGCTCAGTTTATCCACGTCACGTATTACAGCAAATCGTGGATCTGGCGAAAAAGCACGACCTGATTTTGTTTGCTGACGAAATTTATGACAAGATCGTTTATGACGGTGTTGAGCATGTTGCCGTTGCATCACTTGCCGGTGATCAGCTATGTATCTCTTTCAATGGCCTATCTAAAGCTTACCGTATTGCAGGTTACCGTTCTGGCTGGATGGCTATTACGGGTGATAAGTCTCGTGCAGCAGATTACATCGAAGGTCTGGATATGCTGGCATCGATGCGCCTTTGTGCCAACCATCAGGCGCAATATGCAATTCAGACTGCTCTCGGGGGTTACCAGTCAATTAATGACCTGATCCGCCCAGGTGGTCGCCTGTATGAGCAGCGCAATATTGCCTGGGAAATGCTCAATGAAATTCCTGGTGTCACTTGTGTGAAACCAGAAGGTGCAATGTACTGCTTCCCTCGTCTGGATCCGGAAATTTACCCGATTGAAGATGATGAAAAACTGATGCTGGATCTGCTGCGTGCCGAGAAAGTATTGCTGGTTCAAGGTACAGGCTTTAACTGGCCAACTCCGGATCATTTCCGTGTAGTATTTCTGCCAGCAGAAAATGAACTGCGTGAAGCTATTAACCGTTTGAGCCGTTTCCTGGCAAAAATTCGTTAATAGCACCGATAAAAAAC
>NZ_AJXD01000020.1:0-13517 GCF_000264725.1 Acinetobacter sp. HA
TTTGATGAACATCAAATTCAGCACTCAATTCAGCAAGTGTTTTTTCTGCTTTAATCGCAGCAAGTGCTACCTTAGCTTTAAAATCATTTGAATGATTTCTTCTTGGTCTACGTGCCATAAAATACTCCATATATTGATGTTTATAACATCATTTGAGGAGCAGAATATCACTTATAGGAGTTGTTCAAATTTACGGATCCATCTCTGTGCAATTTTAGACCAGACAGGTAAAGACGTCGTAACCAATGGTGGTAGTGGAAAAATGGTGACCCAAGGCGCAGGAGATATGGTGCAATCCGCCTTATTTCAGTCTGGGGTCAGTGTAATGAACCGGCGTGATCCTCGTATTATTGAAAGTGAGGCCAAGTGGGGGATTCGTGACCCAAGACAAATCCAGGCCTCTGATTATTATGTGACGGGCAGTATTAATAGCCTGGATTTTATTCCAGGTGGCGGGTTGGACATGCAGATTGCGGGGGTTGGACCGAATTATAGTCAGACCCGAATTATGGTGGGTTTGGATTTATCCCTGACTGATACACGCAGCAGTAAAGTTGTCGCGAATGTCTCATTGCAGAAACAGATTGCTGCACAGGATTATGGTATCAGCGCTGGAAGATTTACCGGTCGTACCTTATTAAATATTCAGATCGGAAAAGGTGAGCGTGAAGCGACGAATTTTGCTTTACGTCAGATGTTGAATCTGGCCACTTTTGAATTACTGAGCCAGGTCGTTCCACCACCAGTATTCGAGAAATGTCGTGCAGAAATTCCACCAGAATTTGGACGTTTAAACTTAACCCGAAGTTCGGTGGCTTTGCATAAATATAAGAAAAATCAGCAACAACATAATCTAGATTCAAGTACCCCGGTTCAGGAATTAACCTCAGGCGATATTCAGCAATCTCAAGAGAAAAACAAATCTACCAATACACCGAGTAAAGATACCAAAGCACCAAAAAACAAAGAATCCGAGGTAATCCAAAATCCTGATCCAGAACCTGAAATAAGTAAACAGGATCTCATTAAATATATCAGTAAAAAACACTCTCCAGACTCTTCAGACAAAATGCTAGAGGAAAAAGAGAAGCAGGAAAGAAACAGCAAAGAAAAAGACGAGGAGAAAACATCCATGCCGTGGGATGCCAATCCTGAAGTTGTTGAAAACTATTGGTCAAGCACATTGCGTGATTAATAGTTTCACAAGTGGGCTCGCTCCCATTAGTAAAAGAAGTACTTAGCGAGGAGTGCTTCAAAACTAGAAAAGGAAAAACAAAGATGAAAAACACGATCAAAACAATCGCTTTATCCGTCACCTTCCTGTCTGGTGCAGGTATGGCATATGCTCAAGATACAAATGTAGAGGTAGATACCGGTTTACAGGCATCTCTGGATGCAATTTCCCAGCAGGTCGAAAATGGATCTGCCTTGAATCTAGCTGTCAATAGTGCTGATATTAATGCAAGTGTTAATACAGAAGCTTATGCTAATTTAGGAACAGATCTTGGAACAGATACTCAAGATGTGGTCAATTCAGTTGAAAATACAATTGAAACTACAGCAATGGGTGCAGCTAATACAGGTAGTATTGAAATCGCGCAAGGTAGCTTGAGTACAGTGACTTCAAATACACTTAATGAAACCCTAGATTGGGCATATACTGATGTAACTGGTGAAATCAATAACGAAACAATTGGAGAAGATATTTCGGAGAGTACAACGAGTGCGGATATTTCAGATACATTGAGCACAACGCTGGATAGGACTTTTGATGAGGAAGTTAATAAAACTTTAAGCAATTATAGTGTAGCGAATATTGCTTATAATGCTGGAGCAGTTGATGCCTCTGTAAGTGCAATTGCAGAAGGTGTAGATAATAGTGTGGCCAACACCATTACTACTACTGCAATTGGTGCAGTAAATACTGGAAGTATTACTGTCACAGTAGGACAATAATATAACTTGCTTGATTTTCTTACAGGTCTAACTATTGGCAGATAGTTAGGCCTCTTATTTTATATAAAAATTTTTAAAAAATATTGTCTACTTGTCGGAAAGTAAAGCAATTTCTATTAATGATTATTTTTTAATTGAAATTTTTTAGGAAAAAACGAAGCAATAGAAGAATATAGTTGTCTTAAAAATATTTCAATTCAAGAAAACGGATATAAAAAAAGAGCACCTCAGTACTCTTCTTTAATTTAATTCGAGAAATTTTAGTCTTGAACAAATTCAACCGTACCATTTGCTAGTGATTTCACACGCGCTAATGATTCTACGCGATAACCTTTTTCAAGCAGAATGTCACGGCCCGGCTGGAATGATTTTTCAATCACGATACCAATACCCACGACAGATGCTTCTGCTTGGTGAATCAGGTCTGCCAGACCAAGAGCCGCTTGACCATTTGCAAGAAAGTCATCAATCACCAGTACTTTATCAGCAGCGTTGATGTGCTTTTTAGAAATTGCAATAGTACTTTCAGTTTGCTTGGTGAAAGAAAATACCTTAGAGCGATACAGATCATCTTTCAGAGTTAATGATTGATATTTGCGTGCAAAGATCACTGGAACACCCAGCTCAAGGCCAGCCATTACAGCAGGTGCGATCCCTGATGCTTCAATAGTGATGATTTTAGTGATACCAGCATCTTTAAATAGACGCGCAAATTCCTGACCAATTTGCTGCATCATAACAGGATCGATTTGATGATTTAAGAAAGAATCAACTTTCAAAACTTCTTCAGATAGAACGATACCTTCAGCTAAGATTTTCTGTTCTAGTGCGTGCACGGGAGAATCCTCAAGACCAGATGCTTTTTCAAGCAAAAGCGTATTTTAAAAAGCACCCGGAAAAAATCAAGCGAAAATCATTAAAAATGCTTAGTTCGTTGGACCTTTATAGCCAGTGAGTAACAAACCATAGGAAGTTTTCTTATCGACATGCGCTACCTTGACTGGTAAATAATCAAGTTTTGGGGCTAACCAGAAGATGGTTTCGCGTCCTGGCTTGTCATGTGTCATTACGACTTTCATGGTGCTAAAGGTGCCGTAATTGGTTTTGATATTTTCTGTACCTTGTTTAACAAATTTACGTGCTTCCAGTTCTTTAGCATCTGCAATGTAATAATTGCTTTTTAAACCAGAAGCTTTTAGGTCTTCACGAATCTGTAACTCGGCGTTTAATTCATCCAGGGCACCATCTCTCCAGGCAAATGAACGTACCTTGTCATCTTTTTTAGTATGAATAGTTTTAGAAGACGGATTGAATTTGATACTCATGGTATTGTTATTAACCAATACCTTACTACTACGGCTAAAATTGCTAGAATTAATCTTGCCATTATTAAAAGTAAAATGACTGGTTTCTGTCGCAGAAGCAATCGCGGCAGCCTTGGCTGCAAATACATAAGTCCAGTTATTGCCTGACTTGGTTAAGGTTCGTGTTGCCGATCCCATGTTCTTGCCATTATAGCTAAACTGATAAGTTGCCTGGAATGGGCTCATGGCAAACGCTTGACTGGACATGCCTGTGAATACCAGTGCTGTAGTCAGTCCTGCAGTCATACCAATAGTTTTAATTAAGTGTTGTGCCATAAGTGAATTTTCCTGTATGAAAGGGCAGTCAGTCACTTCTGCCAAGCTTTTATTATCAGACTAAAATGTGGAGGGAGAATGAACTGATAAAATTCGCAGAAGTGTATCATTCATGTCATTTTTTTCATTGTTGTTTCATAACTTAAACACTTTACGAATCTTGTTTCTGCTTGATCGGTGTGACCTGATTTTCACTGAATTCATCTGTATCATCCCAGCTTTCTTCTTTTTCTTGAGACAGCTTTCTGAACAAGGCTGCTAGATTCACATTCCCAATAACGACCAGTTCAGCCTCACGTAATACAGCATGATTGACATGTACTTTGGACAGGGTATCAATCACTGATCGGCTTTTACCGAGCCAGCGGTTAAGATCTAAATGTAATAAGTCATCAACAACTTTAATTACACCCAGCTTTTCCAGAATCATACCGAGAGGATCTTTATTCAGGATACGCTGATAGAAAAATAGGGCACAACGTACGCCAATTTTATAGAACATATTTGGGTATTTAGCATCAATTACTTGGGTATCGCTAATCTGTTCAAAAACAATCAGCTGGCGGTCTTTATTCAGTTCCATTTGTACCAGTTTCAGGTCAACAGACAGAGTAATAACCATGCCGTTATAATCAAGTGTTGCATATAAGCGTAACCAGTCATCATGCAGATCCGCATGCAGATCTTTTAAGGCTTTGACGTTATCAGTTACAAAACGCTGAAAAGTTGCATTCAAAAATACCTGGGAGAGGGGAAACTCGCGTTCATCTTCAATAAACCCTTCCGCCTTCTGATACACCTGGCGAATGCGTCTGGAAATATTGGAAATGATGGTTTGCATATGGAAGCATCCTGGCAACTATATTTTTGATAGCATGTATCTTGTCGAAAAGTATAAAAAATACAAGAGCGTGTGCTTGCAGTTTAGCAAAATAAATTGCACCATTTTTAGTGTTTTGTTTATACAACGTAGAAGATTTGATATAGCTCTCACTATCTACTCAAAGTGAAAGATATATCAATATTTGTATATTGAAAAATTTTCTTTGCAAGATATTAAGGATAAAGGCTCCTGGCTGAGCCTGAAAATGTGACTAGAATGACCCTGATGCCCTTGGTTAAATCATGGTGGAAAGATCCAATTTTTAGCAGTGCTGTAGGGATTGCTGCATTATTACATATCATGATTTTAATGCTGCAGTTTGGAATGCCATCGGAACAGGATACTTCGACCAAGGAAATTGCAGTCAGCCTGCGCATCAGTAATGACAAAATCGAGCATGCCGATTTTCTTGCCCAGACAGATCAGCAAGGTTCCGGTCAGTTCCGTGAAGCGCATCGTATGTCCAGTGATGCTCCATTGCCGATGCCGGATCAGGCAGCTGGAAAAGAAGCAATGCTTCAAAACAGCCAAGATATGCTGCAACAAAAACAGGAGTTGAGCTTTGAAGAAAAAGTTCTGATGACAACCCTAAGCTGGCAGAAACAGGCAGAAGAAAATCAGCGCAAGAAACGTCAGGAAGAACTCAACAGCCAGTTTCAAGCCAAAGCTGCTATGGTCGCGAGTCTGGAAGCTCAATATACGCAGCGCCAGAAAAACTTTAGCCGTCAGCAGAAAATTAAAACTGTTGATGGTATCCAAGCCAAGCAGGATGTATCTGCAGCTTATCTGGAAAAATTCCGTCAAAAAGTCGAATTTTATGGGAATCGTTTTTATCCTGAATCTGCCCGTATACAGCGTTTGGCGGGCGACGTCCGCTTAATGGTGATTTTGAATCAAAACGGGGGTATTCGAGCGATTCGCTTGTTGGAATCTTCTGGTCATACTGTATTGGATGAAGCTGCTCGAACCTCATTACGTAAGGCTGCGCCGTTTGGTGCTTTCGATGCCAACATGAAAGATATTTCAGAATTAAGAATTATCCGAACCTGGCGTTTTGATCCGGCAGAAGCCGAGTTTGAAGTGAGGTGAGAATTAGATTTATCTTGCAATGAATTTTTCTACTTTAATTACTTCATCTAGACTTAATGACCAAAAAGTAGCTTGAATACTTTTTAAATCATAAGGCTGAGTATAGGCCGGAAAATTGTAGTCAAGATCGAAAATGTGCTGCCAACTTTGTTCAATTTCTCTTTGTAAATAATGGGGGAACTGCTCAAAGTTACTCTCTGTTAAATTGAGATCTTTTAACTTTTGTTCAAAGCGTTCATCTTGTAATTCATCGACAGCAATATAATAATGATAACAATAAGGGGAGTGCCACAAGATGAAATCTGATAATAGAACCTCTCTGATCTCTTTTTGAATAGTAAGGCGTACGCCAGGCGTACCTTTGTTTAAGTGACATGAATATCGTAAGTCTGGTTTTGCTTGTTGAATACCATTCCATTGATACCATGCCCAAATTGGATAACATGTAGGAAAAGGTCTTTTACCAATTTTATTATCCATTTGTTTTCTTAACCACTCATAACCAGTTAAATATTCTGAATCAATTTCAGGTCTTAGAGCTGCATAAACTATTTTTTCTTGAATTAGTGTTTTATAAAAATCTTGATGTTGTATAGTCCATAAAGTTATTTTTTGCGATTTTATTAACATATATAATTCTTCTAATTTTTAAAAATATAAGTAAATTTATACAGCTATATATGACAAAAAAGCGAGCCGAAGCTCACTTTTTATAATCGGAAAATTTTAGTCTCTTTCCAGATATGGATTTGCAAAACCGAGTTTTGCCAGAATCTCGATCTCAATGCTTTCCATTTCTTCTGCATCCTCTTCTGAAGTTTCATGATCATAGCCCATCAGGTGCAAGGTGCCATGAACCAGCATATGGGTAAAGTGAGTCAAAGGTGCTTTGCCTTGTTCAACGGCTTCACGCAATACCACTGGAATACAGATAACCAAGTCTCCAATCGGAAAAGCATCCAAAACTTCTGCCATTTCATCCGGAAGATCACTTGGAAAAGACAACACATTGGTGGGTTTGTCCTTTCCGCGATATTCCAGATTCAGTTTGTGGCTTTCATCATTGTCGACACAGGCAATACCAATTTCACAATCGCTTTGCGTACCGATATGACGTAAAGCAGTTTCTACAACTTTCTTGATATAGGCACGCTTAATCACGAGTTCAGGTGCCTGAAAATCCTGTTGTAGACTAAGACTAAGTTTCAAAACAAATCCTTAAAAATAAATATTAATGCTGGGCGTCAGCTGCCGCATCATTTTCAGCGACCAAGGCTTCCTGACGTGCTTTGCGTTCGGCACGTGCTTCGGCAGATAAACGTTGTTGTTCACTATCCCAGCCCTCATAGGCTTCAACGATTTTCTGAACCAGCTGATGACGTACCACATCACGGGAATGGAAGCGGGTGATATGAATCTCTTTCACATTTTCCAATACACGAAGTGAATGAGCCAAGCCAGATTGCTGACCACGTGGCAAGTCGACCTGGGTCACGTCACCGGTAATCACTGCACGAGAGCCAAAGCCCAGACGGGTCAAAAACATTTTCATCTGTTCAGGTGTCGTGTTCTGTGCTTCGTCCAGAATCACAAAGGAGTGATTCAAGGTACGACCACGCATATAAGCCAGTGGTGCCACTTCAATGATCTGACGTTCAATCAATTTGGCTACTTTTTCGAAACCCAGCATTTCATACAGGGCATCGTAAAGCGGACGTAAGTATGGATCGATTTTTTGTGACAGATCACCCGGCAGGAAGCCGAGTTTTTCACCGGCTTCTACTGCAGGACGTACCAGGAGGATACGCTGAATCTCATTACGTTCCAGCATGTCCACTGCAGCTGCTACCGCCAGATAGGTTTTACCTGTACCAGCAGGACCAATACCGAAAGAAATGTCACTTTGCAGAATGCGCTGCACATAACGTTTCTGGTTGGCACCGCGTGGATTGATACGGCCTTTGCGAGTCTGCAACCAGACATTGTCCAGACCAGTATGTTCCTGATCATGCAGGTCGTCCTGCAATTCACGGTCGGTTTGGCTGCCTTGGATCATCAGGTGCAGGGTATCTGCACTGATCTGACCGCTCTGTTCAGATTCTTCATGAAGTCGCTGTAGGAGCAACTCCGCTCTCTCAACGGCATCGATCTCACCATCAATAAAAAAGCTATCGCCTCGATGGGAAACTTTGACGTCTAAACGTTGTTCAATTTGCTTCAAATGACCGTTATAAGCACCGAGCATGCTCTGTAAACGGTCCATTGAAATTCCAGGAAAAGCTACTGTACGTCGAATCGCTGCTGTCAAAGAGAGTTCCTTATAGAGATAGGTTCTTATATCCCTACATTACGCCACGTCAGGCTCAAGATTCAATAGCTCACCGTAAACTAAATTGAGTGTTTTTATTTCAGTGATTTCAATCTCGGCAAAACGTCCAACCCATGCAGGATCACCGATAAATGTCACATAACGTGTGTTATCTGCGGTGCCTACCAGGACATTTGGATCCTTGTCAGAAACTTTTTCTATGAGAACACGTTGAATGGTGCCAAGCATCGCATCCGTTTTCTCAATACTGGATTGCTTGATCCATTTTTGAACTTTTGCCAGACGTTCTTTTTTCACCTGTTCAGGTGTAGTGTCTTCAAGTTCCGCAGCAGGCGTACCCGGACGTTTTGAATACACAAAGCTGTACGAATGATCAAAGTCCATATCTTTAATAAACTGATATGTTTCTTCGAAGTTGTCGTCGGTTTCACCCGGGAAACCAATAATGAAATCTGAAGATAAGTGCATATCCGGACGGACTTTACGGAGTTTGGCAATTTTCTCGATATAGACATCAATCGTATGGTTACGCTTCATCGCTTGAAGGACGTCATTGGAACCACTTTGTACTGGTAAATGCAGATGTGACACCATTTGTGGCAGGTCACGGTAGCATTGAATCAGGTCATCATTAAATTCGAGTGGATGCGACGTGGTATAACGTAAGCGGCCAATACCTGGAATTTCTGCAACTAAACGTAACAGATCGGCAAAAGTACAGATCTTGCCATCAAAGGTTTCACCACGATAGCCATTTACGTTCTGACCCAATAGTGAAATCTCACGTACGCCTTTTTCTGCCAGACCTGCAATTTCTGCCAGGACATCATCCAGCGGACGTGATACTTCTTCACCGCGGGTATACGGCACCACACAGAAAGAACAGTATTTTGAACAGCCTTCCATAATTGATACAAAGGCTTTATAACCTTCAACACGTGGTTCAGGCAGGAAGTCGAATTTTTCAATATCCGGGAAGGAAATATCGACCAGTTTAATTTTATCTTTCTTTGGCTTTTCTACTTGCTCAAAATGCTGATCCAGCATTTGCGGCAAACGGTGCAGGGTTTGTGGACCAAAAATCATGTCAACATAATTGGCACGTTTCTGAATGTTGTCACCTTCTTGTGAAGCAACACAGCCACCCACACCAATAATCAGATCCGGATTTTTTTCTTTTAGTTTGCGCCAGCGACCCAATTCAGAGAATACTTTTTCTTGTGCTTTTTCACGAATTGAGCAAGTATTCATCAGAAGAATATCTGCTTCTTTAGGGTCAGTGGTTAGCACATAGCCATGTGAGTCGCCCAAAAGGTCGGCCATACGATGACTGTCATACTCATTCATCTGACACCCTTGCGTTTCAATGTACAGTTTTTTGACTGTAGCATCGTGGGCTGGGGTGTGCGCTGGCTGGGTAACAGTGTTTTCTGAGGCAGCTGGGGCACTCTTCGGAATGAAGGTTTGAACCGTCATGAAGGCTCCTAGGGATAATACGTTTAAATTGTGAACGGACGACCTTATTAATCTGCGAATCAGGTCAATTAGAATTCAATTCACAGAATGAATTTTTTGGAAGTCGCATATTTTAGCAGGAAAGTCGCTTAAACTTATAGCCTTTATTGGTGGCCTGAAAATATTGATTTATGGACAGAAAATGTTTGAAAATTAATATTGCTGAATCATAAGGTTACATAAGAGAACAGTAGAGTCGGTCTAGAATTTATAAACTAGCACCGATGTTGAACAAAATTGTCTGGCACGAACTACATGATAGAAGTTAAGTTAATGTTGAAACAGATTATAAGTACACATAAATATTCAAGATTATTCACTGTAGGGATGGCCTGTCTGAGTTCAATGGGCGTTCAAGCTGCCGAAGAACAATTTAATGACGCACTCACTGCGGCAAATGCTGGAAATATTGAATTATTACAACAGTATCGTGCAGCCATGCAAAATGATGCCTTGGGTTACTACCCGGAATACTGGATTCTGAATCAAAATCTTGGCATGCAGCCGGCTAGTCAGATTATTAATTTTGCCCAGCGTTATCCGCAATCTGCCATGGCAGAGAAGCTGGCAGCAGACTATGTTGAAGAAAAAGTAAAGCAGGCCGATTTTTCAGCAGCACAGCCAGTCTTGCAATATGTGACCAATCCAGATCAGGCAGAAAGCTGCGCGATTGCTCAGGTACGTGCCAAAAGTGGTGATCCTCTGGTCTATGCCGAATATAAAGATGTCTGGCTGACCACCAATTCTCAACCGGAATCCTGTGCCGGTTTAGGTCGAATGATGCTGTCCAGTCCCTTATTAACCATTGAAGACCGTCAGCAACGACTCTGGACACAATTGCGTGCCGGTCAGTCTGGACAGGCGATTGCGACCGCCCAGAGTATCGGCCTCAACCTTTCTTTGGCGCAGCTTAATAGCATTCAGGCCAATCCGACAGCCTATTTATGGACGGCACCCAAAGCGACCACTGCTGATCATGCTTATCTGGTTTATGCCATGGGGCGACTGGCGGATAGTGATCTGAATACAGCATTTTCGAGTGTGCGACGTACTGCTGAAGGCACTCCTGAACAGATCCAAAAAGCTTTGTACCGTGTAGTCGGCTATATCGGTGGCACCACGGTGATGAAAAACAACTTTAATCGTGAAGTCCTGAATTATCTGGATCTGAGTTATGGCCTGCCATTTAGTCCGGAAGAAGCAGAAATTTATGCACGTCAGGCGATTCGCTTTAGCGCTTGGGAAAGTCTGATTCGGGCGATTGATGCGATGAGTGTGACCCAGAAACAGGAAGACCGCTGGCAATACTGGCTGGCTCGTGCAAGTGAACAGCGCTCAGACCGAGCATCAAAAAAAGCAGCTGAAGATATTTATCGAAAACTGGCCACTGGTGATGATTATCATAACCTGCTGGCACGTGACCGCTTAGGACAGTTAACCTTAGGTACGCCGAAATCCGCACAGCCTTCTGCTCAGGCCATGCAACGCCTGAATCAGGATATTCATTTCCGCCGTGCTTTTGCCTTGCGTAATATCAATGCTTCAGCTGCGTATGTAAACCGTGAATGGAACTGGGCCGTGCGTCAGGCTTACTTGAAACATGATGATGATCTACTGCTTGCCGCAGCGAAACGTGCGCATGATATGGGCTGGCATGACCGTGCTATTTATGCTGCAGATCGTACAGTGAATAAGCACAACTATGATTACCGTTTCCCAATGCCATATCGAAATTATGTGGTCAGCCATAGCCAGAATGCCAGTGTTGATCCGGCATGGGCTTATGGTTTGATGCGTCAGGAAAGCCGATTTAATACTGTGGCGCGTTCACATGTCGGGGCAGGTGGCTTGATGCAGATCATGCCAGATACGGCCAAACTGGTCGCGCGTCAGATGGGCGAAACCTATAATCCGGCAGCATTAAGCGATATGAATACCAATATTCGTTATGGCACCTTCTATTTGTCTACGATTCAACGCCAGCTCAGCAACAGTCCTGTTTTAGCAACGGCAGGTTATAATGCCGGACCGAATCGTGCACGCCGTTGGCAGCCAGACGTCCAGAATCTAGCAGCAGATCAGTACACGGAAACCATTCCTTTATTAGAAACACGAGATTATGTGAAACATGTCATGACCAATGCGACACATTATGGCATCCTATTGGGCCAGGGAGCACAATCAATCGGGAAACGTATGCAAGCAATTCCGCTACGTAGTACACAATAAAAATTAATGATTTAGGGATAGTGAATTATTCATGAAGTTAATGAATAGTCGTCGAGTATCAGTATGGCTTTCTGCTTGTATAGTCGCAGGAGGAAGTTTTCCTGCGCTTGCGGCACCGACGGGCTATATCATGGATGTGCAGATGGTTCCCGCACTTTGCAGTCTGTATCCTGAATTGGCCAAAAAGCGAAAATGTCTGGAAGGTTATTCCTTGAATATCTCCGGCTTATTTCCTGAAACCAGTCAACAGGATTGCAGCACGCAGACTTCATCCGCACTTCCACCTTTACAAGCCAAGGTGGTTGCTCGTGTCATGCCGGACGAGGCTTCACGGGCACGCTTATGGCAGAGTATTGGAGGGTGTATTCCCATGAGTGCCAGCCAGTATTTTCGGACCATTATTAATTATGCGGATCGTCTGAAAGTACCACAGGAACTGACAGACCAAGAAAACATGGTCATGTCGATTAATACATTGCGTACAAAATTCCTTAAGATTAATCCGCAATTACCCGCCAGCGGCATCCGGTTTAACTGCCAGACCAACCGTAGTGTCAGCCTGCTGACTGCGGTTAAGGTGTGCTATCGCAGCAATGGCCAATATAAGCAATGTCCGAGCAGTATAGTAAATACCTGCCCTCAGAACATTACAATTAAAGGTACATACTAAGCTTTTCAGCCAAATTAATTTATATTTCCTATCAGACTTTTGTTGGAATTCATTCGCTTTTACATGCATCTCCGAAAGGATTGGAGTACAATCTTTGCCGTTTATGATTATTAAGATTAGATAGAACAGCTATTTAATCCGCATTGACTATCCTCTCAATTGGAGATAATTACATGAAGCAACCTGTTCGCGTTGCCGTTACTGGCGCTGCTGGTCAAATTGGTTACAGCCTATTATTCCGTATCGCTAGCGGTGAAATGTTGGGTAAAGACCAACCAGTTATTCTTCAATTATTAGAAATTCCTGTTGAGAAAGCTCAACAAGCGCTTAAAGGCGTGATGATGGAACTTGACGACTGTGCTTTCCCATTATTGGCAGGCATGATCGGTACTGATGATCCTAAAGTTGCATTCAAAGATGCTGACTATGCATTGTTAGTAGGTTCTCGTCCACGTGGTCCTGGTATGGAACGTGCTGACCTTCTTAAGGTAAACGGCGAAATCTTTATCGGTCAAGGTCAAGCACTGAACGAAGTTGCTAGCCGTGACGTTAAAGTGCTTGTTGTGGGTAACCCTGCGAATACAAATGCTTACATCGCAATGAAATCTGCGCCAGATCTTCCAGCGAAAAACTTCACAGCAATGTTACGTCTTGACCACAACCGTGCGTTGACTCAACTTGCGCAAAAAGCGGGTGTTGCAGTTTCTGACATCGAAAACATGACTGTTTGGGGTAACCACTCTCCAACGATGTATGCTGACTACCGTTTTGCAAACGTAAACGGCGAAAGCTTGAAAGACAAAATCAACGATGCTGCATGGAACAAAGACGTATTCCTTCCAACAGTTGGTAAACGTGGTGCTGCGATCATTGAAGCACGTGGTCTGTCTTCTGCTGCTTCTGCTGCAAACGCTGCAATCGATCATATGCGCGATTGGGCTCTTGGCACTAACGGCAAATGGGTAACGATGGGTATTCCTTCTGACGGTTCTTATGGTATCCCTGAAGGCGTAATGTTCGGTTTCCCTGTAACGACTGAAAACGGTGAATACAAAATCGTTCAAGGTCTTGAAATCGACGAATTCAGCCGTGAACGTATCAATGTTACATTGAACGAACTTGAAGAAGAGCGCGCAGCAGTGGCTGACATGCTTAACTAATTTAGTCTTTTAAGATTAAATAAAAAAAGCACTCCAAATGGAGTGC
>NZ_AJXD01000021.1:0-10406 GCF_000264725.1 Acinetobacter sp. HA
AAAATGACGATGCTTGTCCTTTACGTAGTGCACGCATGACTTCAATACCTTTAATTGTGGCATAAGCCGTCTTCATAGATTTGAATCCTAATGTGGCCCTGATGATCCGCTTTAGCTTGCCATGATCACATTCAATCACGTTATTTTTATACTTAATCTGCCTGTGCTCAAGGTCTGGTGGACATTTACCTTCCCGTTTTAACCGTGATAAAGCACGTCCATATGTGGGTGCTTTATCCGTGTTGATCACTTGTGGAATTTGCCACTTCTTCACATTATTTAAAATTTTTCCAAGAAAACAATATGCTGATTTGGTATTACGTCTAGAAGAAAGATAAAAATCAATGGTATCGCCACGTTGATCGACTGCACGATACAGATAAGACCATCGTCCATTCACTTTTACATAGGTTTCATCAATATGCCACGAGCTCAGATCTGTAGGATTACGCCAATACCAGCGTAAACGTTTTTCTATTTCAGGAGCATAACGTTGAACCCAACGGTAAATAGTCGTGTGATCAACATTCACACCCCGTTCGGCCAGCATTTCCTGCAGTTCACGATAGCTAATGCCATATTTACAATACCAGCGCACAGCCCAAAGAATGATTTCGCCCTGAAAATGCCGACCATGGAAAGGATTCATATGCTGCACCTTTAGCTAAAACAGTCTTCAGCTTACCATTCGTGGTTATTTGCAACAGTGCCGTTTAAAGTGCGTGTGATAAATAGAAGTGTAATACAGGAAAATGGTAAGGTTTATCAGCCTAGTCATCTGTCCATTATGTAGAAAGAGCAGCACTTTAATGTTTATGCTGTTCCAATGTATTACATTCCTTACTTTCTATTTGTAACGTAATTTCAGTAATATTATGATTATGTTTTAGAACTTCTAAGGCCTTTTGATAGAGTTGATCTGGATTGCTATTCGGAGCAACCAAATGAGCAGTTAAATGAATATTTTTTGAGGATATAGCCCAGACTTTCAACTGATGAATCCCTTCAACGCCCTCTAGCTTCAATAAATCATTTCTTAACGACTCAATATCAATCTCATCAGGAACTCCTTCAAGCAGAATATTAATACTTTGTTTTAATAAAATCCAAGTTCGAGGTAAGACCCAGAAGCCAATTAACACAGCGATTACGGTATCAACCCACATCCACTGGGTAAAATAAATAACTATTCCTCCGATAATCACGCCTATCGATCCTAGAGCATCACTAAGAACTTCTAAATATGCACCTTTTATATTTAGACTTCCTTCAGCACTAGCAGAAAGGATTTTCATTGAAATCAAATTTACGACCAAACCAATGACCGCGACAATCATCATTTCAACACTTTGAATTTCAGCAGGGTTCGTAAAACGTTGATAAGCTTCATATACAATATATATTGCTACCACAAAAAGCATCACCGCATTAAACAGAGCCGCTAAAATTTCAAATCGCTGATAGCCAAAAGTTCTTTTATCATCTGCGGCTTTTTTACCAATTTTGATAGCGGCAAGAGCAATAGCTAAAGCGGCTACATCAGTAAACATATGAGCTGCATCAGATAACAAAGCCAAACTTTGGGTAATAAAAGCAGCGACAACTTCTACTATTAAAAAAGTAGTCGTTAAACCTAAGGCAACCATTAACTTCTTACTATTTTCTTCAGTAACAACCGCATGGCTATGATCATGATGTTCTGACATAAAATATTTTCCTTATTCTATTTATGATGAGCAGAGATATTGGATAACAGCCAATATCTCTGCTGTAAATCGACTAATCTATTGGATTAAGAAACTTTCTTTTCATTCATCCAGCGGTACAGTACGGGCAATAAAACCAATGTAAGCAGGGTAGAGGAGATAATTCCTCCAATAACCACTGTTGCTAAAGGTCTCTGTACTTCTGCCCCAGTTCCGGTTGCCAAAGCCATCGGGACAAACCCAAGGGACGCCACACAAGCGGTCATCAGCACAGGTCTAAGACGCAAAATTGCACCCTGCCACGTTGCATAATAAAGGTCATATTGCTGTCGCAACTCTTTGATAAAGGTGAGCATGACTAAGCCATTCAGTACAGCCACCCCCGATAGTGCAATGAAGCCAACCCCTGCTGACATGGATAATGGAATGTCACGCAACCACAATGCGATTAAGCCTCCACATAAGGCAAACGGGACACCACTAAAGACCAGTAAGCTTTCTTTGATATTATGGAATACAGCCATCAATAAAATAAAGATCGTCAACAATGCGAGCGGAACCACCAATTGCATACGCGCTTTTGCAGACATCAGATTTTGAAATTGACCGCCATAATCTATCCAATAACCGCTTGGTAATTCCTGTTTGGATAACGTGCTCTGAAGTTCTGTTACGAATGAGCCTAAATCGCGTCCTTCTACATTTGCAGTAATAACCACCCGACGTTTACCATTTTCACGGCTGACCTGATTAATACCCAGGATATTTTCAACGCGTGCCACATCTTGCAGTTGGACTAAACCACCATTTGGCAATTGAATAGGAAGTACCGCTAACTGCTCGGGACTACGCTGGGATTCATCTAGACGGATAACAAAATCAAAACGCTTGTCTCCCTGTAGAATGGTTCCAACATTTTGACCACCGACACTTGTCGCCACCAGATCCTGAATTGCTCTTACCGACAAGCCGTATTGTGCTGCTCTGGACTTATCCACCTCTACATTCAACAAGGGTAAGCCGCTGGTTTGCTCTACATTAACGGCTGTCGCGCCTGAAATTGATTTAATTTTCTGAGAAATCTTATTCGCTTCACGATTCAGAATTTCCATATCATCGCCAAATAACTTGACACCCACATCACTTCGCACCCCTGAAATTAACTCGTTAAAACGCAGTTCAATGGGTTGCGAGAACTCACTGTTATTTCCCGGCAATGTCGCTAAGAAAGTAATCATTCTTTGGCGAAGCTCATCAATCGTTTGTTTTGGATCAGGCCATTCATCATGAGGTTTTAACAGTACCACGCCATCTGAAATGTTGGGTGGCATGACATCTGTGGCCACTTCTGCTGTACCGGTACGGGCAAAGATTGCTTTAATTTCAGGAAATTCTTTCAACAGTAACTTTTCAGTATTTTCCTGCATTCTCAGTGACTGTTCTAACCCTGTACTTGGGGAACGCATTTGCTGAACAGCAAAATCACCTTCACCCAGTTGAGGTGCAAACTCGCTACCTGTTTGAGTAGCTAGCACACCCGTAAGCACTAAAATACAGGCAGCCACAATAGTCACAAATAAACGAAGCTCATAGGCTCTATCTAAAAGCAATTCATATTTAGTTTTAAGCCAATGCATCCAGCGACTTTCGGTTTCCTTGACTTCTCCAGTGACAAATAGGGCAACTGCGGCTGGCACAAAAGTGACAGATAAAATCATGGCCCCAATTAAAGCCAGTACAACCGTCATTGCCATAGGATGGAAAAGTTTGGCTTCTACACCCGTCAGGGTAAAGATAGGTAGATAAACTACCAAAATAATTAACTGTCCAAAAATCAGAGGACGACGCGCCTGTTTTGCAGCCAAGAAGACTTCTTTAAATCTTTCAGAACGGCTAAGTAAACCACCTTTCAGCTTCTGAGCTTCTGCTAGCCGACGGATACAGTTTTCTACAATAACCACTGCACCATCAATAATAATACCGAAGTCCAGTGCCCCTAAACTCATCAGATTTGCACTAATCTTCTGCTCTGCCATTCCCGTCAAGGTAAACAACATTGACAGTGGAATAACGCAAGCCGTGATCAGCGCAGCACGGAAATTACCTAGAAAGAGAAATAAAATAACAATGACGAGGATTGCACCCTCAATCAAATTTTTCTGAACGGTTTTGATCGCCCGATCAACCAAATGCGTACGGTCATACACAGTCTCAATCACCACACCTTTAGGTAGCGATTGCTGGATCGATTGCACCTTTTCATCAATGGCTTGAGCAACGGTACGGCTATTTTCTCCCATCATCATCATGGCAATACCCAATACAGTTTCTTCACCATTATAGGTTGCAGCCCCTGTTCTCAAGTCATGACCAATTGAGACATTGGCGACATCTGCCACCCGAATCGGATAGCCGTTTTTATTGGCAATACTGATGTTCTGGATATCTTCAATCGTGTTTAAAGTGCCAGGAACACGAACCGTTAGCTGTTGTCCATTTTTCTCAATATAGCCAGCACCACGGTTTTCATTATTCTCTGTTAAGGCAGTTTGTAAATCAGACAAAGGAATTTGCAATTGTTGCAATCGGTTCAGATCAGGGGCAACCACATAGGTTTTATTAAAGCCACCGATACTGTTGATCTCCGCAACGCCTTTTACGCGCTGTAATTGCGGTCTTACAATCCAATCCTGAATTTCACGTAAATCCATCGCCGAATAAGCGGTCCCATCCGGCTTTTTAGCATTTGGTTCGGCTTTAATCACCCATTGATAGATTTCACCTAAACCTGTCGAAATAGGCGACATGTTAGGTTGCACATCTTCAGGCATTTCTCCCATTGCTTCTTGCAAGCGCTGGTTGATAAGCTGTCTGGCCCAGTAAATATCCGTGCCATCTTCAAAAATGATGGTCACTTGCGATAAGCCGTAGCGTGAAATCGAACGGGTTTGTTCCATTTTCGGCATGCCTGACATGGCATTCTCAATTGGATAGGTAATCCGCTGTTCCATTTCTAAAGCCGTAAAACCATTGGCTGAAGTGTTAATCTGCACCTGAGTATTGGTAATATCTGGTACAGCATCAATCGGTAACTTTTGATAACTATAAATACCAATAGCAATCCAAGCCGCAATAAACAGCATGACCCAGATTGCGTTATGGATAGAAAACTGGATCAGTCGATCAAACAGTCCTTCAGGTTTTACCGATTCGTGGTCTGGAATTTGAGGAGTTTCAGTGCTCATGTGAAGCCTCTCCTTTTTCCAGCTCGGATTTCAGTAAAAAACTGCCTTGAGCGGCATATTTTTGTCCCTGACTAAGCCCACTCACCACTTCAATCCATTGGCTCTCCCCAGATGATTGCCCTAATTTCACAGGTTGCGGACTGAATTCAACTTTTTGTCCATGCTGAGTGGCGACAAAAACCACATCTTTTCCATCGACATTCTGAACTGCGGACTTAAGTACCCGTAATGCGGTACTTTCACTCCGTTGTTGCAACTGTACGTTCACCATCAAGTTTGGACGTAATTCGGTTGCATTCGATTCAACTTTTGCTCGCACCTGAAGACGACCTGTTTGAATATCCGCTTCAGTATTTAAAGTCTGAATAACAGCTTGATAAACCTTTTCTGTTTGCAAGGATTTAAATTCGATCTTTTGATTCGGGGCTAAGCCCATAATTTCAGAATTTGGAACAATAAACTCAAGCCAGAGTTGATCTAACCGGTCTATCGTAAAGAGTTGATCGGCTAACTGAACATTTTCCCCGAGAACCAAATCCTTTTTACTGATCACGCCAGAAATGGGAGCTTTCAAAATATAGCGTCCGTTACTGGCATTCACTGCACCAAATGCACTTAAACGTGATTGGGCCGCTTGAACCTGAATTTGTGCCCGTTTATAGCTGTTATAAGCACGTTGATAGTCCTGTTTTGCTGAAATGCCCTGTGACCAAAGCTGACGCTCACGATCATAGTCTTGTTTCGCCAGTTCAAGGTTGGTTTGTTCAATTTTAAGATTGGCCTGCTGATCAACTAGATCAGGAACAAGCAACGCAGCCAAAGGCTGTCCTTTCTGAACTTTTTGACCGAGTTCTACATAGACATTTTCTACATGACCACTAAAACTCGGTGAGACGTGCGCTTGCTGGTCAGTATTCACATTCAGTTTGGCAGGATAAGAACTTAATTTAACCACCGGGCCTTGATCGACCGCTGATAATTGTATGCCCTGTTCCACCAGTTGCTTGGCAGTCAGGCTCACACCTTCTGCATGCTCTTCGGTTTCACCGCCATGTTCTTCTCCGCTTTCTTCCTCTGCATGTTCATCTGATGTTTCCGATTTATTCTTACCAGTTAAGATCAAAAAAATACTGAGGAGTACGGTAGCGCCGATAACCAAACTAATCAGTAGAGGTTGAGAGATTTTTCCGCTCTGTTTTTTTAAGCTGTTTTTAAGATCGAACATGTTAATTTCCCCCACCAATGACAGGCATGGCCTGTATGTCTTGCCATAAGTTTTGATTGATTTGTGCAATAGCATCTTTCGACATGACTTCACTTGGGCTAATGCCTAAGCTCAAACTTTCTGCTTCAATGGCCTTTTGCCAGCCATCCCGTAACAACTGGACTTTACGCAGACGGATGTCTTGTAATTGAAGCGTGGCTTGCTGAACATCGGTTAAAGCAAACTTGCCTGCCAAGAAACCTTGTAGCGTCTTACTTTGAACTTGAGTCGCCAAAGGAATTTGAGTCTCGTCAACGACTTTGAATTGCAGCTCTAAACCCTGCAACTCGGTTAAAATTGTGCCTATTTGCAGCGCATTTTGCTTCAGATAAAACTCTTTCTGACGCTCTAATAAGTTCATTTTTTCTTGCGCGATTTTTATGCCATTTTGCTGACGATCGAAAATATTAAGCGGTACACTGACTCCGACTACTAATTGATTTTGTGTGGAGTTTTCCAAGGATTGGGTGCGGTTGACACCTAGGTTTAAAGTGGGGTTAGGACGTGCCTTTGCCCTTAGTTGATCAACCGTTGCTTGAGACTCTAATACCAGTAAAGCTCGATATTTCTCAACGTAGTTTTCCGCTAAATATTCTTGAACCTGTTCATGAGTCGATTTTGGCCAGAGCTTTTGTGAAGAGAGGTTTACCTGCAATGACTTATCAGACGTACCCCATAAATTTGATAATTGTTGGGTGGCCACTTGTACCTGTAAGTCTGCCTGTCTAAAAAGACGGATATTTTCAGCATGGCTTAAACGTGCGCGATTTACATCTACTTGGGCAATACTGCCTGCATTAAAGCGCTTTTCGATTGCTTGAAGGTTTTCTTGGCTCACCCGAAGTTGTTCATTGACAATGTTTTTTTCAAGTTCAGCAATGGCCAGTTGTGACCATACATATTTCACTGCAAGCTCAATTTGTGCTTGATAAATCTTCTGTTTCAGCGCTGTTTTATCTGTAGAGAGACTGGCTAATTTTTGGTTTGCTCTTCGCTCACCAAAAATATCCAAGGGTTGTGATATGCCAATGGTAAGCTCTTTTTCATTATTTGAACCAAATCCCGTTTGTTCAACTGACAGTTCAGGATTTTTAAACAGCTTACTTTGCTGAAGATTCGTGGCATTAATGCTGTTTTGCGTTTCCCAGAAATTTTGGGACGCTTGATATTGGTTAACCTGCTCAATAGCTTGCTGCAGCGTTAAATCTTGAGTACTGGCGACTACGGAAGTACTGAAGCTGATCATTGCAGATAGCAAGATACCGCTACCTAAGGCTGACCAGGATAAATTCAGGATGGAGGTATCCTGATGTAATTTGTTTTTTGACATGAAAATGCCCCACGCATAATGAAATTAGGAGTGGTGGGCTTTTATAAGACTACCCCACCAATAGTAGGGGCAAATCGGGAGGCGGGGTTAATTGATCCAGATAAGGGGGTTTATAAAAAGTTATTCCCAAATAAGTTGGGGTAATGCCGGTCTCAAAATTAGCTTTAAGCTTCAGATCATCGGGTGGGTCAATCTGAATCACGATTGTATTTGAGAAATGACTGCACTTTTCGTTAAAACAAACCTTCTGACAATAGTCATAGATTTCTTTATAGTTTTCTAGGGAATAAAGTGCTTGACGAGGACTATCACTCTTTTCGTCTAAATCGATTGGATTAGAGAGTATTGAATTGGGTATGTTTGGCATTTCATGCAGACAAGCAGCCTCTGCCACACTCCAAATATTCTGGAATGTGAATAAGAGTACCAATATCTGGATTAGAAATGTTTTTCTCTTCATACACAAATCTGTATTTAAAACACCAATCGGAAGCTAACCAAAGCTATCTAAGATCTGATCACAAAATTTAAGTCACCTTAATCTTTTTGCAGCCTTAAGTAAAGATATACAGAGTTTTTGAAAAAGCATAGGTCTAGATAATCAAGCTAGATTTTTTAGAACTCCACATTGGTCAATTGTACATAAACCATCACAAGTACCTCTTAAATCAGATAATTGTTCAATAAGCTTTTGTTGCTTGATTATATTTTCTCTGATAGCACTGACATGTAAGTCAATTAATTCATTCACATCTGAACAATTTTTCTTGGGATTATCTTTATAGGTGAGTAATTGACGAATTTCATTCAAACTCATATTTAAAGTTCGGCAATTCAAAATAAATTTAATTCGCTCAACATAGCCTATATCGTAAAGGCGGTAATTTCCTTCCGTTCTTTCGGGTTCCGGAATTAAACCTTCCTTTTCATAAAACCTAATTGTTAATACTGAACATGAGGTTTTTTTAGAGAGTTCACCAATTTTTAAATGCATTGAGTTGGTATTTCCAAAAAATCTTGACTCTATAGTAACTATAGGGATTCTAATATTCAAAGTTTATAAATTTTTTTAATGGGTATAATTATGAGTGGTTGTGGATGTAGTAAAGAAACACCATGCAAAGATAAGAAATCTCAACAAGAAAATCATCCATCAATTGCAGAAGCAAACAATTCAAAGAATTGTAATAATACGCTTAGCTGTTGTGGTGAAGAGGAAGAAGAAAAATCTTCATCTCCTTGCTGTAACACTTCAAACAGTTGTGAAGATACCGCTCAATCCTGTTGTGGTTCTGATCCCAAAGAAAATTTAAGCACTGAAGACGTTTTAAAAAATTCGCACTACATGAGTGAATACTTAGTTCCCAAAATGGATTGTTCTGCGGAAGAACAGATGGTTCGTATGGCGCTATCTTCAATTGATGGTGTTCAAAAACTCATCTTTGATTTACCTAACCGGTCTTTAAAGGTTCTACATAATCAAAAAGATGAAAATATAACTACCAAACTTGAAGCTTTGGGTTTTGGTGCAAAGCTTGTGAAGACTGAAACTTATATAAGCAATCAACAAGCTAAGCAAACAAGTACCTACACCATTCCTAAAATGGATTGCTCTGCTGAAGAGCAAATGGTCCGTATGGCTCTTGCAGATATTGAAGCAGTTAAAGGTCTTACTTTTGATCTTCCCAATCGAAAACTGAAAGTCTTCCATAATGAAGGGAGTCAGCAAATTACGGCCAAACTTGAAGGACTGGGTTTTGGGGCGAAACTTGATGAAACACAGCTTTCTTCAGGCGATGTACCTAATGAACCTGATCCTGTGAGACAAGCTAAAGTACTTAAACTGTTATTAGGCATTAATGCTCTACTTTTCTTTATAGAATTCATCAGCGGAATTATTGCTGCGTCTACAGGATTGATTGCTGATTCTCTAGATATGTTTGCCGATGCAGCCGTTTATGGTATTGCGCTATATGCCGTCGGAAAAGCTGCGAAATATCAAGTGAAAGCAGCCCATTTCGCAGGTTGGATTCAGTTATTACTTGCTGTCATCGTGATTATTGATGTCATTAGACGATTCATGTTTGGAAGCGAGCCAGAATCAACGCTCATGATTGTTATTGGCCTGCTCGCACTTATAGCTAACGTGACATGCTTATATCTTATTTCTGGTCATCGAGAAGATGGCGCACATATGAAAGCCAGTTGGATTTTCTCGGCGAATGACGTTGTCGTAAATATGGGCGTTATATTTGCCGGTGTACTCGTGGCGTGGACGGGATCAGCTTACCCAGACTTAATCATTGGCATCCTGGTTTCTTTATTCGTGCTTAATGGCGCTCGAAAGATTTTGGCTTTGAAGTAAGAGTATCGAAAATGAATCTATTTCAAGTTAAACAAAATCAGATCGTCAAAATTAGAGATCTCAAAAAAGGTAATCAATACAGTCATACCACTGATCCCGTATTGGAACGGCTCCAACTATTAGGTTTTAGAGAGGGTGAAACTCTACAAGTACTCGCTAAAGGTGTTTTTGGCGGAGATCCTGTTTTAGTTCAAATTGAAACTTCAAGATTCGCATTAAGAAAGAATGAAGCTGAAAGAATTTTTGTAGAGTTAGTATCCAATGAAGATTAAGAACATTGCATTAGTCGGTAATCCAAATTGTGGAAAAACCTCTTTATTTAATACGCTTACTGGTACGCGACAAAAAGTTGCCAACTATGCTGGGGTTACCGTAGAAAGAAAAGAAGGTTCTTTTAAATTACCTTCTGGTGATGCAATACGAGTATTGGACAGAGGTGGTCCCACTTGTTTGAACAACTAAAAGCGTATTTATAAGTGATATTCCGCTCTAGTTA